>CAMVNL010000018.1 GCA_947168785.1 uncultured Clostridia bacterium
GATGACCTTGCCGTCAACGGTTGTGATGATGAAGCTGTCGCCGATGGTATCGGTGACGGATTTGAGCATATGGATCGCGTTTTGCATGTAGGTGTTCTGCACTCCTTCTTTTCTGACCCGGAAGCATTGAACGATCCGGTTCCACAGCAGCTTGATCCGGTCGAACAGGTTCCGGAAGAATTCAATGACGGACGCGCCGGGCTTTTCCGCTGCGCTCTCCGCCTGTGCGGCGGTGGACTGAGCGCCGACCGCCCCGGCCAGCGCCAACGTGGGCGCGGACAGGGTGAAGAGCATGACGAGAACCAGCAGCAGACTGATAATCGCTTTTTTCATGAGGCAGATCTCTCCTTGCTTTTTCTTACTTTCATTATATCAGAGGATTTGAAAAAAGCAAGCGGCTGTTTTGCGGGCGGCGGCAATTCTTCCCGCGATTCTGTCCGAATGCCTTTTCAGAACGCCGCAGCGAACAAAATAAGACGCCGCTTGCGAACGGACGCGGATTCTGCTATAATGAACGCAGCCGCGCCGACAGGACGGCGGGCGGACCGGAAGAAGAGGAGGGAGCAAACAGGAATGGAGATTGTGAAAAAAATCGCGCTGGTGGGCTGCTCGGACCCGCTGCCCCGGCAGGAAAAAGAGGACGTGACGCGCCTGACGTCGCTGCTGGAGGCCATGGGGCTTGCCGTAGACCTGAGCCCTTTGCTGCTGCGGGAAACGCCCGCGCTGCCGGAGGAAAAGGCGACGGAGATGAACCGCGTTTTCCGCGATTCCTCCGTTGACGCCGTTTTCGACGTTTCCGGCGGGGACCTGGCCAACACGGTGCTGCCGCTGCTGGACTATGAGGCCATCGGCGCTTCTCACGCCGCGTTTTACGGCTTCAGCGACCTGACGGTGGTGATCAACGCGATCATCGCAAAAACGGGACGGCCCGCCGTGAACTATCAGATCCGCAACCTGCTCTACCGGGACGCGGCGGCGCAGCAGGCCTTTTTCAAAGAAAAGCTTCTGCCGGGCCGGTTCACCCTTGACGATCTGCAGCCGCGTTTTCTGCGGGGAGAGCGCCTTACCGGAAAGGTCTTCGGGGGCAACGTCCGCTGTTTTTTGAAGCTGGCGGGCACCCCTTACTGGCCGGAGATGAACGGCGGCGTTCTGCTGCTGGAATCGCTGGGCGGAAACGTATATCAGATGGTCACCGCGCTGGAGCAGTACCGTCAGCTGGGCGTCTTCGACCGGATCGACGGCGTGCTGCTGGGCACCTTTACAAAAATGGCAGAAGACCGCCTGACGCCGACCATTGAGGAGCTGGTGCTTGCCATGACGCCGCCCCGGGTCGCCGTCGCCCAAACGCCCTTTGTGGGACACTACCCGGACGCCAGAGCGGTGAAGCTTGGCGCGGAATTCTGAAAAAACACAACGCCGGTCCGCGGCAATAAGGAGGAGCGCAATGCTGAAAACGGAAGAAATACGGGTGCGGGACCCGTTCGTATTACTGTATGAGGACGCCTATTATCTCTACGCCACGACGGGTGACACCACTTACGCCTGCTTCAGAGGAAGCGATCTCGCCCACTGGGAACCCCTGGACGTCGCCTTTGAGATCCCGAAGGATTTCTGGGCTTACAAGGACGTGTGGGCGGGGGAAGTACACCGCTACGGCGGAAAGTTTTATCTGTTCGTCTCCCTGTTGGGGCATAACGGCCGGCGGGGCACGCAGATCGCGGTGGCCGACCGCCCGGAAGGCCCCTTCCTTCCCCTGACGGATCACGCCGTCACCCCCGCGGAGCAGAGCTGCATCGACGGCACGCTGTACGTGGAGGACGGCGTACCGTATATCGTCTACTCCCACGACTGGCCGGACCACTTCGTGGCGGAAAAGGACGCCTTTGTAGGGGAGATCTGTGCGGCAAGGCTTTCGCCTGATCTGAAAGCGATCGAGGGAGAGCCATGGGTCCTGTTTGAATCAGACGACGTGCCGATCTCGGCGGCGACGCCCCAGCACATTCAATGGGAGGGCAAAAACACCGTCCGTTACGGCTCTGACGGCCCCTTTCTGCGCCGGTTCCCGGACGGAAGGCTGGTGCTGACCTGGTCGCCCTATCTGGAAAACAACTACGTGGTGCTGGGTGCGGTCTCGGAAAGCGGCACGATCAAAGGCCCCTGGAAGCACATGGACAAAGCCGTCTACGACCGCGACGGCGGCCATTCCATGCTGTTTGCCGACAAAACGGGAAGACTCGTCATGGCGCTGCACTCGCCGGAGCGCTTCGGCGACGAACGGGCGGTCTTTCTGCCGGCGGCGCTGCGGGGCGATCAGCTGACCGTGGCGTCTCCCATCCGCAGCGACAGGGAATAAGCGAAGGCGGACCGGTCAACCGATCGGCGCGGCGCACACAAATTGACGGCCGCCGCAGCCGTCGGGCAACCCGTTCTTTTCACAGAAAAACAGGAGGCTGTTCCTGCGACAGCCTCCTGTTTTTTATGACCGTTGCCGGCGCGGTCAGAGATATTTCCTTTTCCAGTCGATCACCCCGTCGCCGCCCCCTCCGGCGCGGCAGAGGTCGTCGGCAATTTCAAGAATCACGTCGTACAGCTCCAGCTCGTCCGTCCAACGGACGTCGATCTCATCAAAGCCGACCCAGGCGCCGAGGATATTGCCGGCGATGGCGCCGGTGGAATCACTGTCCCCCCGGTGGTTGACCGCGGCAATGATACCAGCGGAGAAATCACGTTGGTAACGGAGGGCGCAGTAGACCGCGATGGCGAGCGCCTCCTCGCCGACCCAGCCCTCGCCCAGGGCGTGAATGTTTTCCAGATCGTCCGCCCCGTTCCCGGAGAAATCCACGGCAAGATCCAGCAGCGTTGTCAGCCGGCCGATATGCGGGTCCGCCGCAAAGAGCTCCGCAACGGTATCTCTCGCCTCCCGCACGATCTCCCGCAGCGTCAGCGCCCGTTCCGGAAAGACGATCCGGCGGATGATATGCGTCAGCACAGCGGCGGGCATGTACCCCAGCGAGTGGCCGTGGGTGAGGGCGGCCAGCTCCGCGCCCTCCCGGTCCGCCGCCCGGATATCCATTCCGGGAAAGCGAAGCAAGCCCATGGGCGCGACGCGCATCACGCCGCCGCAGCCCTTGCTGCTGTTCAGCGGACGCGCCGTTGTACCGGGGGCCTCCCCTTCCCTTATCCGATACAGGGCGGAAAGACAGGTTTTGCCCGGCGCGCGGCGGCTGTAAAGCTGCGGCACGTCCAGCAGCCAGGAGGGGTGCCGGAGACCGTCTGAGGACAGCCTGTCGCGGTCCGTTTCACGCATTTCCTGGGTGCACAGCCAATCCTGATAGGCCAGCGCCACCGTCTCATAAGGGGTTTCGGCAACGCCGCCGGCGGCTGCCCGGGCGGCCGAAACCAGCAGGCCGTTGGCGGTGAACAGCGTCATCTGTGTATCGTCGGAGATCAGCGCCTCCCCCCGGCCGGGGGCCAGCTCATACCGCGTGATGCCGCCGGGGCCGTAGAGGGAGAAGATGCTTTCCTCTCCCCGGAACTCCACGGCATAGCCCAGCGCGTCACCCGCCGCGCCGCCGAACAGGCAGCCGCGGATCTTATCCGCCGAGGGCGGCGTTCCCACGGGGGCCGCCTCCGGGCGGTCCTCTTTTTCCGGTGGTTCGTCCCGGTAGAAATTCGTTTGGGTAAAGTTCCGTTCGAACTGGCGGAAATTATACTGCATGGCGGTGCGGTCCAGCACGGCGAACTCCACCCGGCGGAACAGGTCTTTTTCCGTCATGCCGCAGTAGCGCAGTTCCTTGAGCGCCTGAAAGAAGAGATCGGACATGAGGGCGGCGTCGTTGCCGAAGGCCCCGCAGCCCCACGCGCCGAGGACCAGCTTGTCGTACCCGAAGGCCGCCGCGCATTGCAGCAGCCCCGTGATGCGGCGGAACAGCAGCTCGCGGTATTGCAGCTGCGTCAGCCCTTCCGTGCCGGACGTGATCATGGGCGCAGCGCAGGTCAGCACGGAGACGATCACAGGCTCTTCCAGCAGCTCCCCCGTCTCGTCGCGGATCACCTCGACGGTCGGGGTGAGGATCAGCGCGTCGGACCCCATATTCGTATGCAGGCCGCGGTTATAGCGGTAATAGGCCTCCGCCGCTTGGCTTTCCAGCGACAGCAGCAAAGAGCTCTTCCGGCAGAGGTCCTCCTCCTGCGCCCTTGCGCCGTAGCGGACGCCGCCGCCGGGATTGACGGGGTTGGCGAAATTCAGCACCAGCACCGGGGTGGCCCGGTCGCCCGCTTCCGCGGTCAGCCGGAGGGCGGCGGTAAAGCTGTCCGTGTTGGCGCAGCCGTAGCCGCAGCGCCCCGTGGCGCGGACCGTTTCACGGGGGCGTTCTTTTTCCAGCTCCCGCAGATCGTCGGGCAGCAGCACGACCGCCTGACGGCGCGCGTCGCCGTCCGTACGCAGCGCCACCGTCCTTCCGCCGCGCTCATAAGCGCCGCGCTGAAAAACCGACAACGTTTCATGCAGCAGCTCGATATTGTCGTTTCTCATTCCGTTCCTCCTGTTCCGTCCGGCGCAGTCCGCCGAACCTCCTGCCGCCGCAGCATGGGGTTGGCCTCCGACAGAATCTGCCTTGCCGCGTTCCAATCCGTCAGATAGGGACGCACCTGCTCTGCCGGGGCGATCACCGGCATGCGGTCGTGCACGTCGATCATGGATTCGTTGGCGGGGCGGGTGAGGATTACGAAATGACACCGCCCGTCAATGTTTTTATAGATTCCGCAGAGATAAATTGTCCGCGATTCGTTCAGCGTAAACAGATATTTCGTCTTTTTGCCGTCGTGGCTCCACTCGTAGAAGCCGTCGGCGGGGAGGATCGCCCGCCGCTCCCGCAGGGCCTGCGCGAAGGTCGGCTTCTGTTCGGCGGTTTCCGCCCGGGCGTTGATGAGCAGCCTGCCGCCGTTGAACCCCGGAAAGCCGAAGGTTCCCGGCACGTGGCGAAGCTTTCCCTCTTCGCCGATGACGGCGGGGACGGTATCGCCGGGGAAGATCTCCCCCGTCTTGTATTCGCCGGGGTAATCCCGTTCCATCAGAGAGACGATCTTTTTCACCCGCTCGTCGGAGGGCTCGGCCCCGAAATGAAATCTTCCGCACATGGTTCCTACTCCGTTTCCGCGCGGCCGTCCTTCACCACGGCTGCGGTAAAGGTGAGCAGCATCACGATATAGCAGACGGTTTTGGGCAGCATCAGCATGCCCAGCATGGGCAGCGCCCCCGCGCCGACGGCCACCGGCAGATAAAAAAGAAACGAGAGCGTCACCAGCAGCCAGATAAAGCGGAAGCGCCTGTCCGCCCCGCGCTTGCGGAAGTACAGTACCACGATCAGCGCCCCCAGCGCCGTGAAGGGCAGGTTGCGGATGATCCCCCACGCCATGGGGCTGTCGTTGGTCAGCCAGCCGTTCTGCGGAAACAGGCACAGCGCCGCGCGCAGGCCCAACAGCGCCCACACGGCGGCGGTCAGCTTTTTGTTTTCTCTTTCACGGTAATATCCCAGCCAGATATCATACGTCAGCAGGTAAAAGACCGTCATGGTGAGGGAGGTCACCAGCTTGCCGACCCCCAGCGCGGCGGTCAGGTCCCCTTCGGAAAAATAGTTGACCACCCGGGGCGCCAGATGAAAGGCGTCTCCCCCGCCGAGGATCAGCGCCGCCAGCCCCATCTGCTTTTCCGTTTTGCTCTTTGCCTTTCGCAGCATCAGGCAGCCGCAGAACAGCGCCAGCAGCAGATAAGCGATATCAAAGACCGATTCGCCGTATTTCATGAAAAACACCTCTGTCTTTGTCGTTATGTCCGTTCGCCGTCCAGCAGCGCTTTCAGCCTGTCCGGGAAATTCACGGTCATGCCGTCCACCCCGCAGCGGAAGGCGTGTTCCATCAGGGCCTCGTCCTTCACGCCCCATGCCCGCACGGAGAACCCCTCCTGATGGAGGGACCGCACCAGCTCCGGCGTCAGCAGCTCCGCCTTGGGGCAGATCTGCTCCGCGCCGAGCGCTTTCAGCGCGGCAATCACGCCGTCGTCCACCGAGCGGGTCAGCAGCCCCACCCGCCGAGCAGGATTCAGTTCCTTGACCCGGCGCAGATATTCAAGCTCAAAGGAGGTGACGACGCACCTGCCCCCGACGCCGCTTTCTTTGACGGCGGTTTCAACGGCTTCCTCGATCCCTTCGGCCTTTAGCTCCAGCGCAAGGGCGACGGGAAGCGCCTTGACAAAGGCGAGAAATTCCGCCAGCGTCGGGACGGCGTCAGCCTCAGCGCCGTCGGGCGACGCAATCCGCACAGCCGCCAGCTCCTCCCGGGTCAAATCGGCAATGCGCCGGTAATCGCCGGTCAGCCGCAGCAGGCTTTCGTCGTGGAACAGCACCAAAACGCCGTCCTTCGTCCGCCGGATATCCGTTTCAATACCGTTGGCGCCGAGAGCGACCCCCAGCCGGAACGCGCGCATGGTGTTTTCCGGCGCGTGGGCGCTGGCCCCGCGGTGCGCATAGTTGATGAAGGTCACAGCACTCCCCTCCCGACCGGTTGCGTATAAGAGTATTGTACCCGTCGGGAAAAAATATGTCAAGCGGGGATTGTCTCCCGCAGTCCCGCAGCGAAGCGCAAAGAAGGACCGCTCCCCGCCTTCTTCCGGCAAGGGAACGGTCCGCTGAATGGATGCTGTTTTTTCCGCTTCGCTTATCTGATCCGGAACAGATTGCGGAAGAAGTCGCCGATCTTCCGGAAGAATTCGACGATGCGGTCGAAGAAGGAGCGGCGCTGCCCGCCGTTGCCATCCTGCTGGCTGCCGGAATTGTTGCCGCCGGAAACGGTCAGCGCCGTTTTGCAGCGGTCGCAGAGGCCGTCGCCGTTGTCGTCCAGATGGCCGACGGCGGAAACCTCACGCACCTCAAACGCGGAGCAGCCGTTGCAGACGCGGATCTCGGTGCCGGCCGTGACGCAGGAGGGGTTGGAGATGCGCGTCCAGTCGCCGTAGGTATGGGTCGTGTGGGGCGTTACGTCGCCGGAACCGGGCTGATCGGGCAGGGCGGTGACGGCCTTGCAGACGTCGCAGACGCCGTTCCGGTCCGCGTCAACGTGGCCCTGAACCGCGGTGGAGCGGGTCTCAAAGGAGCCGCAGCCGGTGCATACGCGGATTTCCACGCCAGCCGCCGCACAGGTGGCGACGGACACGGTCTGCCATTCGCCGAAGGTGTGCTCGGTATGGGCTTCGGGCTCGGGCAGTCTCAGCACCGCTTCACACAGGTCGCAGACGCCGTTCTCATCGTCGTCTTTGTGGCCGGCGGCTTCGTTCTGCTTCGTTTCAAACACACCGCAGCCGGTGCAGGTGCGGATTTCCACACCCGCAGCCGTGCAGGTGGGGACAGTCAGAACCGTCCAATCTCCAAAGGTATGCGTCGTATGCGCTTCCGGTTCGGGAATCACGGGCAGGGCGATCACCGCAAGGCAGTTATCGCAGACGCCGTCCTGATCCGCGTCAAAGTGACCGGGCGCTTCCGTCTGACGGGTTTCAAATTCACCGCAGGCGCAGATGCGGATCTCATAGCCGGGGGCGGCGCAGGCGGCGGCGGAAACGGTCTTCCACTCGCCGAAGCTGTGTTCGGTGTGCTCTTCCGGCGCGGGCAGGGAGATCACGCACAGGCAGACGTCGCAGACGCCGTCGCCGTCGTCGTCAGCGTGGCCGAGGGCTTCGGTCTCTCTGGTTTCAAACGCGCCGCAGGAGCAGGAGCGGATCTCAGCGCCCTTCCCGGCGCAGGAGGCCGAGATCAGGGTGCGCCAGAGGCCGTAGGTGTGCTCGGTGTGGGCGGGCACGTCGCCGCCGTTCAGGTTCGCGCCGCAGATATCGCAGAAGCCGTCGAAATCCACGTCTCTGTGGCCGGTGGCGTTGGTCACGTCCACAATCTCCTCATAGCCGCAGACCGTGCAGACCCTTCTGGTGAAGCCCATCATGGTGCAGCTGGGGGAATACCAGGTATCCTCAAAGGAGTGGGCGGCGGGGATGTATTCATCATAAGACTCGCCGCACTTTTCGCAGGTGTAACGGATCAGGCCGTCTTCATAGCAGCTGTTGCCCCGGATGGTTTCGCCGGTGTAGCTGTGCTCGCTGCCGCTGCCGTTGTATTCCTGCCAGAGTTCCTCTCCGCAGAGAGCGCAATAGCAGATCTGATATTCCTCATAGGTGCAGGTACCGGTGTACTCCCGCTGTGTGCGGTAGCTGTATTCATGCTCGTGCGGGGGAATGTATTCCTGCAGGGATACGTCGAAGAATCCCTCGTTGGACGCACTGTAGTAGCGGGCGCCGAAGTAGTAAGTTTCGCCTTCGTTCAGATAATACTGGATGCGGAAGTTGCTGTTTTCTTCCGCGCCGTCATCGTCGCTGGCGAGCTGCTCACGGTCTGCGTTATAAAGGTAGCCGTAGGTATCTCGGTCCGCATGTGAACGGAAGATATAGGATGCGGAGGTCTCTGGCACAAAGCGCAGATAGACGGTTTCGCCCATCGGCACGTAAATGTTGACTGTCTCACCGGCATGGATTTCATATTCCTGCGCATGGGGAATCTCTCTGGTGTAGCTGTCGCCGCAGTGAACGCAGGTGTACTGAACGATTTTGGGATTCTCCTCGTCGCCTTCCTGAATCACGGTCTGCTCGTATTCATGTTCAGCATACAGGGGTTCCTGCCAGGTGGTATAGGAATTGCCGCAGACAGAGCAGGTATATTTGACGAAACATTCTTCACCGCACTTGCCTTTGATGACCTTGCGTTGATAACTATGTTCGCCATCACACGACCACTCGTTATAGTTGTAGGTATGGGTCTCGCCGCAGCGGCGGCAGGTATAGGTTTTTGTGTAATCCGTTTCGGCATCCGTGTAGGAATACTCATAATTGTTGATCGTCACAACGTCCCAATCGTGATCTACGAACTTGTTCTCTTCTGTGTAGCTGTCGTCGCAGTATTTGCAGGTGTAGGTCACGTCACAGAAGGTTTCGCAAACCGCGCCGGATTCTTCATACTTATGGCCCAGTGTCCGCTCCTCGGTGTAGGTGTCGCCGCAGTATTCGCAAACGAAGGTGGCGGTGTAGCGCTCGCCGCAGAGGGTGCCCACCGGCGGCTCCTGCAGCGCGTATTTGTGACTGCTGTGGACAGAGTTTGAAGTCTCCCACTGGGTATAGAAATGACCGCAGACAGAGCAGGTGTATTTCACGAAATCCCGCTCACCGCACTTTTCAGCAGTCTTAACAACCTTGCGGACATAGGAATGTCCCTCATCCCATCCTTGTTCATGATAATAACTGAAAGTATAACGGTGCGTCTCGCCGCAGCGGCGGCAGGTGTAAACAGCGTACATATCGCTGTCGCCGTCGGTATAGCTCGGATTCACATAACCCTTTTCGATCTCCCAGTCATGGTCCACAAATTCATAGACCTCGTAGGTATCTCCGCAGCGGGTGCAGGTGTAGATCACGTCGCGGAAAGACTCACAGGAAACGCCGTTGGGGTAGGTTTTGTCATAGATATGCTCCAGCGAGCCCTCGTCCGTATAGGTATAGTCGCAGTATTCGCAGGCGTAGGTGCCGCTGCCGTTGTAGCCGCAGGTAGCGTCCGGCGCGTCTGGGATAAAGACCAGCTTGTGGCTGCTGTGGGCGGCGGTTTCTATTGTTTTATAGGATTTGCCGCAGTATTCGCAGACGTAAGTCACATAACCACTGGTACCGCAGTACAAAACGTTCGCAGGAACGAACGAATGCTCGGAATGCGTTCCATCACACTCAATGGCGTTCCAACGAAGGTTGAACGCATCGGCATATTCCTGCGCGGTAGAACCCGTATAACCAATGATTTTCGTATTGACGGGCGTGGTCATATCGGGGATATTCTGGCCGTCGTATTCTACGTAAGCTGTCGAATACTTGAGGGACATTTCCTTGTTATAAACATAGAGTTCGTCAAGCGCGGTACAGAACGTAAAGGCGCGGTTGCTGACGCTCTGCATATCACCGGGCAATTTGACGGACGTCAGCGAGGTACAGTTGGCGAAGGCCTCTGTTCCGATAGACCTGACAAGATTGAACTCGACATTGGCCAGTGCTGTGCAGTTACGGAACGAGCGGTAACCAACGGTCGTTTCGCCGGTGGGGCTGAAAATCACTTCTTGCAGCCCGCTGCAGTTCTGGAATGCGTAATTGTCAATGGCGCATTGGCCCGCACCGTTGAAGACAACGCGATTCAGCACGGAACAGGACCCAAACGCTTCACTGCTGATCGAACAGTCCACCGCGTTGTTGAATTCGACCGACGTCAACGCAGGGCAGTGGTAAAACGCTTCATAGCCGATTGATTCCACGTTTTCCGGGATTATCAGCGTTTCCAGATTACTGCCCTGAAACGCGTAGGAGTTGATGGTTTGCAGTCCGTCCGGCAGAACGATGGAAGTAATGCCGCAGCCGGAAAACGCAAAATCGTTGATTGACGTTACACCGACGGGAATCGTAACGTCCGTCAGCTGTGAACAGCCTGAGAACGTACTAGAAGGGATAGACGTGAGCCCGGCGGGCAGCACTGCGGACTGCAAATGGGAACAACCCTTAAAAACAGCACCGCCAAAGCTGGCAACGCTGTCGGGCAGAGTCACTTCCGGCAGAGAGGAACAGTAAGCGAAGGCGTAGTTTTCGATCGCTCCCACGCCGTTCGGAATGTTGATGGAACGGAGTGTATTTACGCCATAGAACGCACCTTTGCCGATGGACTGGATCGTGGACGGCAGCTGCACCGATTCGATTCTGCTTTTGTTGTTATAATCTCCATATTCGTAATAATAATCCGCGGATTCGCTATTTGGATTGTGCAGGGATTGGGAGAACGCGTTTTCGCTCACGCTGGTGATGCCTTCGCCGATGACGACGGATTTAATGAAACGATAATACCGTTCCCACGTAGGCTTTGACGTTTTGAAGGGAGGCATGATGCCGGAACCAGTGATGGTCAAAACGCCTGTCAGTTTGTTCAGAGCCCATTCCAGACGGCCCGCAAAACCGAGCTCTGTATTCTCTTCATCCGTACCGTCCAGTAAGGCGTAGAGAATACCGTTTTCCCTCGCATAAGTATGCGCATAACTGTCTTTGTAGCAATAAACCAAGGTGTCATTGCTGTAAATTCCCTCAGCCACATAATAATAAGAAAATGCGTGAGGATCAATGCTCGTTACACTGACAGGAATGGTAACACTATATAAATTATGATAATATATGTAAGGGGATTCATCTCCGGAGAAATCTCTTTCTCCTCCGAAAATGCCGTTTCCAATATTCGTAATTCCGGATTCAATGACAATGCTTTTGATTTGATCGCGATAGGGATAAGACGTCCACGGGAATGAACCGGCAGTAAAATAACCATCCCAATATTCATAATAATGATAGGCCAGCTCGCCGCTGCCGCGGACGGTCAGGGTACCCTCGTCGTCCAGCGTCCACGTGCCGCTGCCGGTGGTGCGGATCTCCGTGGGGCTGTAGGGGTCGCCCTCATACTCTTCCGAATGCCAATCGCCGCTGGCCACGTTGGCGGCGAACGAAAGCGTCGGAAATACGGTGGTGGGGATCATGGCGATCAGCATAACGACCGTCAGGATCACGCTCAAACATTTTTTCAAAAAGATCATCCTCCTTTTTTTCCCTCCCAGCCCCGCGCGGCGGCAGGCAAGCGGCTGTTGCTTTCCGTCGGGCAGATCGGCGGTTCCGGAACGGATAATTCCAGTTTACTTATAAAAAAGGAAAAATCAACCGCAAGGGAACGAAATCGCGAAAATCGGGAACGAAATGAAATGTTCAAGGAGTAAAATACGGGTTCATCACGGAAAACTGTGGGATACAGCAATTACTGCTCCACCAATTCATACTTGAAGATTTCTGCTTGTCTAAACGCCGCAATACGGCGTCAGAAATCCTCGACAGGCGACAGCCTGTCTTGCGGTTTCTTCCTTGTCTTGCGACGTTTATCCGGCGCATAAATAATTCACGATTAAATTGGTGGAGCAGTAGAATTTGCCGAAGCAATGAAATTCCCCGGTAGCGCGGCACCTCAGTGCCGCTATTTACCAAAGCTACATTCAGCAACATGAAAAATCCGTTGAGCTGTTTTTTCAGGCACTACCTTCTTTTCCGGTTGATAAAAAAAGATTGTTTATGTCATAAGCGGCACTGAGGTGCCGCGCTACCCGAAATAGGTTCAGGTTCTACATTTAAACAAACAACCGGACAAATCTAATTGCTGTATCCCACAAAATCCGTGATGAACCACAAAAAAACAATCCCCGGAGGCTCCGGAGATTGTCGTTGTGATTTTAAGTGAAATGCTGAAATGAAAATCCGCGTTACCGTCTGGTAAACAGCTTGATGATCTTTTTGAACAGGGCGAGGATGGCGGCGAGGGTGGCCCTGAACCGTTCGATGAAGGAATCCATAAAGCCGTGGTGACCGCCGTCTTCTGAGGGGGCGGGCTCATCCACAAACCGCAGCACCAGCTGCTCGGTGTAGGCGCTTCCGTCGGTTTTCATCTCGTCCGTCAGCAGGTCGCCGCACTCCACCCGCAGGATCAGGTTCCGGTCGGGTTCGCTGCCGAACAGGGTCTGCACTCGGTTGAAGCTGGCATAGGAGGCGGGCTTCACGAAAAAGTCGTTCACCACCGCGCCGGAGGCAAGCCGGAAGTGGTTTTCATCCACGATCTTGCCGGATTGCAGGACGTCGTATTCGGTGTATTCGCTGCCGTCTGCGGCGTTCAATTGCAGGCGGTCAAAGCGCAGCCCCTTCACCTCGTGATCGAGGCAGAGCACGTAGGCGGCGTTCAGCAGATCGTAGGCGGTGAACGCACCTTCGCCCGTCGCGCCGGAAACGGCTGCGACGCCATCGGTGAAGGTGTAGGTCAGCACCGGCTTCTCACAGCCGGAAACGCTTGTTCCGGCGGGGGCGAAGACCTTCGTCACGTTCGCGCAAGCGTTGAAGGCGGCGCCGTCCACAGCGGTGACGCCCTCCTTGATATAGACGTAGTCAAAATCATCCGCCGCCCACGGCGCGGGATCGGTATAGGAATAGGTCGCGCCGCTGCCGCTGATGACAAGGGTGCCGTGATCCACGTACCAATAACAATCGTCGCCGCACAGGCCGTAGCGGTCGCAGTCGAGGGGGGCGCGGCACACGTCGCAGGCCCCGTCGCCGTTTTCATCCATGTGCCAGACGATGGGCGTTTCCACGCTTTCGGTGAGCACCGTCTGACAGACGGAGCAGCTCACCTGCGCCGTGCTGCCCGTGGCAAGGCAGGTGGCGGAGACGGCCGCCTTGCTGATATAGGGCTTGTGGCCCGGGGCGGGGATCGTCTGCCCGTAGGTCAGGGTGACGCCGCAGATATCGCAGACCGTGTCGCCGGAATAGCCGTCCTCGGTGCAGGAGGCCGCCTTTTCATTGGCCGTCTTCGTCTCCGTATGCTCGCAGATGTACGCGCCGCAGTCGTCGCAATAGCCGTCGCGGACCTCGTCCCTGTGGGGCGTCATGGCCAGCTTTTCCGGGGTAGAGGACAGCAGCTCACCGCAGCGGGCGCAGTAGATCACATTGTCATAGCCGCCCTCCGACGTGCAGGTGGGCTGAACCACGTTTTCACGCACCGCCTCGGCGGGGTCGTGGCCCAGCGGGGCCTCCGTCAGCTCGTGGCCGGAGATCCATTCGCCGCAGTCCGCGCACCGCTCGCCGGCGGTGTAGCCGGCCTCGGTGCAGGTG
>CAMVNL010000019.1 GCA_947168785.1 uncultured Clostridia bacterium
GGGGGAGCCCGGCGTGCGGGTGCGGCTCTACCGACCCGCCGATGACGACGGAAGCCTGCTGCCGATCCTCTTTAACGTGCACGGCGGCGGGTGGATCTTCGGCGACGCGGAGGGCGTGGACCTGCAGTCCCAGTACCTTGCCAACCACCTGCGCTGCTTCGTGGTCAACGTGGATTACCGCCTGCTGGATGAAAAGCCCTTCCCCTATCCCCAGCGGGAGGCGGCGGACGCGGCGGCTTATTTCATCGCCCGCGCGTCGGAATTCCACGCGGACCCGGACCGGACGGCGGTGATGGGCTATTCCGCCGGCGGCCACATCGCGGCCGGGGCGGCCATGCTGCTGCGGGACCGGGGCGTGAAACTGACGACGCAGGTGCTGGGTTATCCCTTCCTGGATTTCATCGGCTTCAACTGCGCCGAGTACACCGGCTTCAAGGGCGCCTTCGGGGCCTTCTTCAACCGCTTTGCCCAGAACGTGCTGTTTGAAAAAATGCCCAAGGAGACGGCGCTGCTTTCCCCCGCCAACGCCGCGCCGGAACTGCTGCGGGGCCTTGCCCCGGCGGTGATCGTCTCCTGCGGGAACGGCGACCCCCTGCTGCCCCAGGCGGAGGCCTACGCCGCCAAACTGAAAGAGGCGGGCGTGCCCACCGTCTACCGGGAGGTCAAAGAGGCCATCCACGGTTTTCTGGAGCACAACTTCAAAGACGACCCCGCCGTATTCGAAAACGAAGACGAACAGGACCGCCTGATGCGGGAAGCGGTGGATTTCATCGCCGGGCAGCACATCTTCGGCGAGTGAGAAAAAACGGTCAGAATCGAACAAGATGGCAACGCAAAACGGATCCCGGTTCACTTCCGGGATCCGTTTTTTGTCGATATCGTGAAAGCAAGTATTTTGGTTCATCACGGATCATTGTGGGATGTCTCATTTAGCGGGAATGTCGGGCAGTTGTCTCTTACGCAAAATGCAATCCTATTTACCGCAGCGAGGTCAGGTTCCGCCGCCAGACTTCGTCGCCGGACTCCTCCGCCATGTGCATACAGATTTGTCTTTCCTGTTCGATTTCTTCCGGGAAAAATTGTGTGAGCCGATCAAAAACACGGTCTGCGCCGAGCCACGTCAGGTCCTTGAGCCATTCCAGCAGGTCGAACAGATAGGGCTTCAGCTCGGCGTCGGTCTTACCCACGAGGATCTCCGCGCAGCCATCCCAATACCGTTTTCCTTCCCGCGGCTGGCAAAAGACGGAGAGAAACCGCACCTTCCGTCCCTCCTCGATCCCCTTTCGCCGGGTTTCTGCATCCGTGCCGTCGGCAATCATCTCGAAAATCCTGTCGATCTCCACTTTTTCATTTTCCTCCCGCAAAAAGAGTTGTTTGTACCACAAGCGGCACTGAGTGCTGCGCTGCCTTCGTTCAAAAAAAAGGCGGCCGGTTGATCCCGCCGACCGCCGCACATTTTTCTAAAAACTAAGAACTAACTCAACTTTCCCACTTGATGGAATGAAACAAATCTACAAAATGCCGATCTGTTGGCCCATGCGGTAGCGCGGCACCTCAGTGCCGCTCGGAGCGCAAACTACTTTTTTGCAAACTGAAAATGAGTGATTTTCCCAAAAGCAGAACGGTTAAGCTGATTTTTTAGGTCGCTGATATGTAACTTTGGCAGATAGCGGCACTGAGGTGCCGCGCTACCGAGTGCAAATCAGCAGCCACCAATCCATCTTTGCAAAAGTGGGAAAGTTGAAGAACTAACGACTAAGAACTGCTTACCACCGATTCTCCACGTACTCGCAGAAGGCGTACATGTCCTTGATCTCCAGCACCGTGCCGTCGTCAAGGGTGACCTTGCCGCTCCACAGGCCGTGGACCTGATGGCTGTGCATGCGCATGACCAGCACGTTCAGGTCGGAATGGTGGTCGTAGAAGGGCTTCATGGTCAGTTCAAAGCGGCCGTCCTCGGATTTGAAGACCCAGTCCTTCATATAGCCGTCGGGCTTGGGGAAGGTCTCCACGTCCACCGCGCCGAACTTGTGGGCCTTGCCGTCGTAGAAGACGCAGGTCTCGGTGGCGTTGGACTCATCGCCGATGCCCCAGGTGATCTCAAACCCAAACAGGTGCTTGTCGCCCTTTTCGTCGGTGAGATACGCGGAGCCGTTGCCCCAGTACCACACGAGGGAATAGGGCGTGCAGACGCGGCCCCAGTCCAGCACACAGAAGGTGTCGTCCTTGCTGAAATTGTAAACGCCGTCTTTTGTTTTGAAGGCGCCTTCGCAGGGCATGCAGTTCTGCTTGGTGGTCATGAAATAGCGGTCCGGGAAGCCCTTGAAGGGCAGAACGGTAGTGATATTCTCAAGGCCCGGCAGAATATCCATTTGGAACTGACATTCCACCTCGCCCATTTTGAAGGAGATGGTGCGGGAGGTCTCTTTGGTATCAAATTCAAAGGAGGCCTTGCCGATGGTCATCTGCACGTGGTTGGGTACGTCGCCCTTGGGGGGCAGCACGTATTTATCCTTGCCGCCGAGGAAGGGCGACATGGCGGTGCACAGCGTTTTGCCGGCGGTCAGGTCCACCAGCACCGCGGAGACGTAGCCGCCCAGGGAAATATTGGCGAAGCTGATCTGCGCCATGTATTTGCCGTTGGAGAGCTGGTAGAAGTCCCACTCCTTGCGGCGCATGGGATGGGCCACCTTGTAGCGGTCATAGTTGAACACGTTGTGCCGCGCCCACCCGGGGGACATCAGCGTGCCGTCCGGCCCGAGCAACGGAGTCTCCTTTGCGTACTCTTTTTGGGCGCTCTTCCACGCGCCGTCCATCCAGCTGCTGTAAGTTTTTTCCATGAGAGAATCCCCTTTCTATGATAAAAATGGATTTGTCGAATTGAAGCGAACCCCGTAGCACGGCGCCTTGCGCCGTTAATCGAGGGGAAACAACTTTAAAAACGTAAGAAATCGGAACTGCGTTGCAACGGTGCGGGTCTCCGGTGGAGACCTCTGCCGCAGGCAGAAGCACCGACCGAGCCGGCAGGCGAGACCGCAAGGCGCCGTGCTACGGTGTACGCCTGCGGCGCTGTAATTGTATTTACCGCTTAAAAAGATTTTTGAAGAAATCGATGATCTTCTGGAAAAACGCCTTGATGCGGTCGAGGAGGGTCTGCTTCGCCGGGACGCCGGGGTCGGCGTTCAATGCGCCGCCCTCGCTGACCATGAAGCGGGAATAACCCGACAGGGACGCCACCGTCTCCTGTCCCTCCGCCCGGACCAGCGTATCCACCAGCGCGTCGATGCCCTGATTATGCTCGGAGTGGGGTAGGTTCCGCACGAACCAGGTCTGCTCCGGGAACAGGCAGGTGGAGGCGTCGATGGACTTATCGGGGGAAACATACGCTTCCTCCGCATTCGCCAGGTATTCGTCGGAAAGGGTCTCGCCGTAGTCGGCGACCGTCGCGCCGAAGGAGGCGTATTTCAGGTCGATGGTGCCGTCGCTCTGGTTCTTGTAGTAGGGCGTCACCGGGATGGAGGACCAGCCGTAGCGGGCGATGACGAACACGTTGGCCGTGTCGTTGAGGGCCAGCAGCTTCTCGGTCTTGTGGGGGCGGATCTCCGCGTTGAAGGCCTCGATCTTCGCCTTCAGCCCGTCGTGGGAGCCGTCGGGCCACACGTCCTCAAAAATATATTTCATGGCTCCGTCGATGAACTCGTCCGGGATCATGGACCAGATGGTCAGCCACCCCGCGAACAGGGGCGCGACGCTCTCCGGCACCGCCCGGGGAGAGAGGTCCTCCAGCAGCTTGTTGCCCCGGTCGCTGATCAGGTCCAGCAGGCCCGCCTTGCCGAGGATCTCAAAAATGCCGTTGAGCAGGGCTTTTGCGTCCACGGAATTGAAAGCGTAGCGCATATACTTGACGATGGCGTCGCCGGACAGCTTCATTTCGCCGCTCAGCAGCCCGCCGTTGAAGCTTTCGCCGAAGATGGCGGTGGAGTTGAACACCACGTTTTTCACCTTGTCAAGGCCGTATTTCGTCAGGTAGGTGAGGGTGATAACGCCCCCGAGGCTGTGGCACTCGATAGAGACCTTGTCGCTGCCGGCGCTCTGCCGGATGTACTCCACAAAGTCGTTGAGCTGGGAAGCGATCTCCAGCGGGTCGATGCGCCAGTCGTAGTGGAAGATATACACGCCTCCCTTTTTGACCATCCCCTCCGGAGGATAGGAAAAGATCACGCCGGTGTTGCCCTTGGGGTTGCCGTTCGCATCCAGCTCCACCGCGTCGAACATGGCGTTCACCAGCGGGATCACGGAGTCGCAGAGTTTATCCGCGTTGCGGTCAACGGCGTACCGGGCCAGCGCGGGCACGGCGCCCTTCACCACGTTCAGGATATCCTCCGTTTTCGGCGGCCAGGCCAGCCCCTTGTCGGGGTCGTCCTTATCCAGATACAGGTCGGTGGACATGAAGCCGGGCACGTAGATAATGGGCACGCTCTCCCCCGCCGCCATGGCAAGGCAGGGAACGAAGGCGCCGCACAGCAGCACGGCCGCGATAAGACAGGATAACAGCTTACGGATTCGGTTTTTCATTTGTCAATCCCCCTTTTGCTTTTATTAAGCATAACATTTTTATTCGGTTTTGTCCATATATTTTGCAGAAATACCAATGTTTTTTCGGCGAAATGTTCCAAAACCATTTCTGCAAAAGAAAGCGCCGTCTTTGCCGCATTTTCTCCGGTTTGCACATTGACAAGAAAATACCCTTTTGATAAAATATACAGTAGAATATTGTTTCAAAGAAAAGAGGAGATCGGACATGAGACCCCTGTTGGAATACATCCGGGATT
Source organism: uncultured Clostridia bacterium (assembly GCA_947168785.1). Taxonomy (GTDB): domain Bacteria; phylum Bacillota; class Clostridia; order Oscillospirales; family Acutalibacteraceae; genus RUG806. The sequence goes on from CAMVNL010000019.1 coordinate 4,833, forward strand.
TCGGGAACCTGACGTTTGAGGAGAAACCCTTCTGCGATATGGACAATATCGCCCTGTGCGAAGCGTTTTATATGGATATCGAGCGGGCCGCCCCCAACCATTTTGAAGACGAGCCTATGCCCTTCGACGTAATGGCGCGGAAGATGTTCGAGCTGAACGGCAACAAGAACGTCCCCATGGGGCTGATCCTTGACAAGAGCGTCAGCGAAGTGGTAATGGCCATGGGCAAAACGCGGCGGTTTGCCGAGGTGAAGGTCACCGCCTGCCATGCCGTTTACAGCGTTGACCCGCCCATCCAGTTCGACGCGGGCACCTTCATCCTGCCGGACGGCACAAAAGTGATCACCTACCGCGGCACCGACGACACGCTGGTGGGATGGTATGAGGACACCATGATCATGACCAACAAGAAGATGCCCTCCAACGATCTGGCGGCGGAATACCTCACCGAGGCCGACGAGAAATTCAAGGACGGCGCGTTCATTGTCACCGGACACTCCAAGGGCGGCAACCTGGCGCTGTACGCGGCGCTGAACTGCTCTCAGTCCGCCCGGGACCGCATCGTGACCCTCTACAACAACGACGGCCCCGGCTTTGCCGATTACGACTATCTGGATTCCAAGGCATATAAGGAGCTGCTGCCCCGCTACAAGCACTTTATGCCCAGCAACGGCTTCTTCGGCCTGATGCTGGCCTATGACAACGATTATGAGACCATCAAGAGCAGCCGTCTTCTGCCGCCGTTGGCCCACGACCTGACCAGCTGGAAGCACAAGGACGGGGAGCTGATGGTGACGGACGGCCTTTCCCCCATGGGCAAGATCAACGACCGGGCCTTCAACCCCATCTTCATGAACATCAACGAAGAGCAGGGCGAGGTCTTCGGCAAGGTGGCCTATACGGTGCTGCAGGGCACCGGGCAAAAGGGCCTGCTGGACGTGGCGAAAAACGCCCCCGCCGCCCTTTCCGGCGCGGCGCAGGCCTGGAACTCCTTCGACGACGAGACGAAGGAGAGCTTCAAGGATATTTTCAAGGGCTCCAAGGACGTGGTGATCCTCGCCATCCGTACCGTCCGCGAGGAGACCATGCCGGTCTTCTCCCAGCGGGTCAACAACGTGGTGCGCATGTTCACCGATCTGCGTCAGAAGGAGTTTGCCAAAATCAAGGCCACGGCGTGACGCGCGGCTAGTGGTTAGTGACTAGTGGCTAGTGATTAGTATAAGCCATAAGATGATAGCTGTAAGATGCAATATCAAAGTGATTCGCTGTCGTCGACACCTGCGCTCATAACTTGACTATCAACCTGCCACTAACAACCTGCTACTAGCCACTAATCACTAACCACTAACCACTCTACATTCCTTCATGCGGCGCAAGGCGCCGTGCTACTGCCTATTGCCTGAATCATGCCTTATTTGTTTTCACACTTCAAAGAAAAACTGACCCCGGACGGCGAGCAGGTCTATTTTTCCGTCAGCCGGGACGGGTATCATTGGGAGCCGCTCAACGGCGGCGCCCCCATCCTCACCTGCGACAAGGGCGCGGGGGGCTGCCGGGATATCGAGCTGGTGAAGCTGCGGGAGGGCGGTTACGTGGTGATCGCCACGGACCTGTGTATCGTCCGCCGCATGGACGAACACCACAACGTGGATTGGAAGGACTGCAACCACAACGGCAGCAAGTGTCTGTCACTGTGGCGCAGCGACGATCTGGTCCACTGGGGCGGGCAGGAGCTGGTCTTTTTCGGCCGGGAGGACTTCGGCTGCCTTTGGGCGCCGGAGGTCTTCTACGACGACGTGCGGGAGGAATACCTGATCCACTGGGGCTCCACCGTGGCGGAGGACGGCTTCAACCATATGTCCATCTACTGCTGCGCCACGAAGGACTTTCGGACCTTTTCGGAGCCGAAGCTGTTTTTCACCAAGAAAAACGAGATCCTCGATTCCCATATCACGAAGATCGGCGACACCTATCACCTGTTCTACAAGAATTCCAACGACCCGCCTATGAATATGCACGCCACGTCAAAGGACCTCTACGGCCCCTATGCCCACGACGAGGCCTTTGAGGAATACATGGCGTCGCTGGGCAACGCAGGGGCCTACGAGGCGGCCACCACCATGACCCTGCCCGACGGCAAATGGTGTCTGCTGCTGGATTTCTTCGGCTGCGAGAGGGAGAAAATGGGTTACGTTCCCTTCCTCTCTCCCCGACCGGGCGACGCGGCCTTTCGCATGGACAAGGCGGCCTTTTCTTTCCCCTACGGCTTTAAGCACGGCGGCGTGACGGAGCTCACGGAGGAGGAATACCGCCGCGTCACAGGGTATTACGGTTCCTGAACCTGACAATAATCATACCAAACAAAGGAGAAAAGAAATGAGTACGAAAAAGCTGATTGCCGTATTGCTCGGCTGCGTTCTGCTGCTGGGGATGATCCCGGTGTTTTCCCTGTCCGACGACGGCGTGACCCGCGTGCTGGCCTGTTCCGACTTTCAGAACCCCGACGGCAACGCGGCCGGTGAAAAGGTGGTCTCCGCCGTGGTGGACGCCATCAAGGCGGACGGCGTTGACAGCGTTGACGCGCTGGTGGCCTGCGGCGACTATGACTATGATCTGACCATGCTGCCCTCCAATACGGCGGCCGGCATCAACGCCCTGCGGGAGGGGACGAAAGCCATCGTGCCGGACGAGGCGCAGAAGGTTTTCAGCCAGGGCAACCATGATTCCCTGGTCGGCACCGCCGGCATGGCGAAGAGCGGCGACAACGACCCGGAGAACGGCAAATACGGCCTGTTCGTCATCAATGAGGACGACTACGCTTGGATGGGCGGTACCCGCGAGATCGTGAAGGGCACCTCCGAAAATCTGAAGGCCTACCTGAATGAGAAGCTGGAACAGAACTATTCCGCCCCCATCTTCGTGATGTCCCATCTGCCGCTGCACTATTCCCTGCGCAGCCGCAACACCGGCGACGGCCGCTGGGGCGAATACCTCATCAACGTGCTGAACGAGGCGGGCGAAAAGGGCCTGAACATCATCTTCCTCTTCGGCCACAACCACTCCAACAGCTGGGACGACTATCTGGGCGGCGGCTCCATCTGCCTTGAAAAGGGCGATGAGATCAACGTCTGCAAGCCGGGCAACTCGCTGGCGTGGAATACCCATACGCTGAACTTCACCTATATCAACGCCGGTTATACGGGCTATTACCGTGATAACGGCAACGGCGCGGACGTGGCCCTCACCATGACCATGTTCGAGATCACCGATACCGAGGTAACGGTCTACCGCTACGACGAGCAGGGCCGCCATAACGTGGGCTCCGCCGGCGTGGAGGATACCTACCACGGCGACGTGGACTGGAGCCCCTTCACCACCGTGAAGGAGAGCCCCACGGTGATCCCGCTGATGAACGTGAAGGACGGCCGGCCCATGGACAGCATGCTGGACGCCCTGACGAGATTCATCATGCGGATCTATGAATACCTCAAAAAACTGGTGGCGGTTTTCTGCTGACGCGGCAGACCGACGGCGTCTCTTGACGACTGATCCCCGGCCGGAGACGGCGCGGGGATTTTTGCGATTTTTTGCTTGCCGCCGCCCTCTTCCGGCGTGAATAATCATCTTGATTTTTCGGATAATATATGATATGATAAAATGACTATTTATAAATAACGGAGTCGATTTTTATGGACGATTATATCAAACGGGCGCTGGAGGGCGTGAGCGAGGACGCCGAGGGGTGCGGGCAGACCATGCGGGGGCGGAACGTCTCGGTGGTCAGCGGCAATCTGGTGGGCAACGCCTCCTTCGTGACCCACGGTATCGGCGCCAGATTCTGCAAAAACGGCGTGTGGGGGTTCGCCTCCGACAGCGCCTGCACCCCTGAAAGCGCGGCGGCGGTCATCGCGGCGGCGAAGGAGAACGCGGCGCTGCTCCACTCCCGCCGGTCTAAGAACAAGCCCGCCCTGACAAATGCCCGGGCGGCGCAGTTCACCGAGGCAAGGCCCTTCCGGGATACGGACCAGAAGACGCTGACCGACTTTGCCCGGGCGCTGGACGCCTATATTGAGACCACCTATAAGGATCTCGCCTCCCGCAGCGTGATGATCCGGGCCAACTGCATCGAAAAAACGCTGCGGACCTCTGAGGGCACCTTCGCCTATCAGCTCTTCCCCCGCACCTACGTGATCGTGGCGATGTCCATGGAGACCGCCGACGGCGCCACCGTGGAGCTGTTCGACGTGCTGGGCGGCGGCGAGGGCTGCTTCACCGACTACTATTCCGACCCGTCGCTCCTTTACCCGGCCGTCGACAAGCTCCACAGGGAACTGGCGGCGAAAAAGGAGGGCGTGTTCCCCAGCGCCGGCGAGCGGCTGTGCATCATTGATTCGGAGATCGCCGGCATGGTGGCCCACGAGGCCGTCGGCCACACGGTGGAAGCCGACCTGGTGCTGGCGGGGAGCGTGGCCGCCACCAACCTCGGCAAGCAGGTGGCCTCCCCCCTCATCAGCCTGACGGACTTCGCCCACACCGCCTTCGGCAAACGGGCGCCCCTGCCCGTCTTCGTGGACGACGAGGGCACCGAATGCAAAGACGCGGTCATCATCAAGGACGGCGTGCTGGTGGGTTATATGAACAACCTGGAAAGCGCCATGCACTTCGGCATGGAGCCGGCGGGTAACGCCCGGGCCTACAACTTCTCCGACGAGCCGCTGGTGCGCATGCGCAACACCGCCCTGCACCCCGGCAAGGACAAATTAGAGGATATGATCGCCTCGGTGGAGGACGGCTACTACCTCACCAAGACCCAGAACGGTCAGGCGGATACCACCGGCGAGTTCATGTTCGGCATCACCATGGGGTATGAGATCAAAAACGGCAAGCTGGGGCGCGCCCTGCGGGACACCACCATCTCCGGCGTGGCCTTCAATATGCTGAAAACGGTGGATATGCTCTCCGATACCGTCTCGTGGGATTTCGCGGGTTACTGCGGCAAAAAGCAGCCCATGCCCGTCTCCATGGGCGGACCGGCGATCAGATGCAGAGTGAACATCGGAGGGAGATAAGATGGAACGACTGACACCGGCGGCCCGTTATACGCTGGACGCCCTGAAACAAGCGGGCGCGGACGACGCCCAGGTGAGCGTCAGCGAGGGCAAGACCGAGGAGTTCAACGTGGACGCGGGGGAGTTTTCGCTGATTCGCAGCGTATACAGCTCCGGCGCCTCCATGAAGATCATCAAAAACCGGCGCAAGGGCACGGTGGCCGTGAACCAGTTGGACCGGGACACCATTGACACGGCGGTGGCGGAGTGTGTCGCAGCCGCGGATTCCGGCGTGGAGGACGACGCCCTCTCCATCGCGTCGCTGGAGGAAAACGCCGATTTCAAAGACGGCGCCCTCGTCTGCGACAAGGCGGCCTTCTTCGACTCCGTCATCAAGCTGACGGAGGACATCAAGCGGGAGTACCCGCAGATCATGATCGAGCAGCTCATCGCCACCCACTTCTACGGCAAGCACGTGCTGGCCAACACCAACGGCGTGCTGTTCACCGAGGAGGACGGCAGCTACAACGTGAGCGTGATGTACTCCGCCCACGACGGGGAAAACGCCACCTCCTTCAACTATTTCGACTTTGAATTTCTGGATCCCCACGCGGATATTCTCGCTATGGACGGGGCCCGCACCATGCTGGACCGGGCCGTGGCGGAGCTGCAGACCAAGCCCTTCACGGGCAAGTTCGTTGGCACGGCGGTGTTCTCACCTGCCTGCCTGGGGGATCTGCTGGGCATCGTCACCGGTTCCTTCACCGGGGACCTGGCGCTGATCGAGGGCACCTCCATCTGGAAGAACAAGCTGGGGCAGCAGGTGGCGGACGACCGCTTCACCCTCTCCGTGATCCCCCACGACCCGCGCATCGTCTGCGGCGAGCGGATCACCTCCGACGGCTACCGCTCCGAGGATTATGATATCATCAAAAACGGCGTGCTGAACAGCTTTTGCCTGTCGGAATACGCCGCCAACAAGACGGGGCTGACCCGGTCGAAGAGCACCAGCGGCTGCATCGGCGTGATGCCGGGCGGGGAGAACCTCGACAAGCTGATCGCCGGTATCGAAAAGGGCATCCTCGTCTGCCGGTTCTCCGGCGGCGAGCCAGCCAACAACGGCGATTTCAGCGGCGTGGCGAAGAACAGCTTTCTGATCGAAAACGGGAAAATTGCGTACCCCGTCAGCGAGACGATGATCAGCGGCAACATGGCCGAGATGCTCTTCCACGTGCGCGGCTTCTCTGCCGAGACCTTCTGCGACGGTTCCTCCGTGCTGCCCTACGCGGCCTTCGATGGCGTGACCGTCAGCGGCGGCGGAGCAGAGGAATAACCCCGTAGCGCGGCACCTCAGTGCCGCTCCTGACAAAAGATTCCTTTGCTTCCTGTTCCAATGAGCGGAATCTTTTGCTCCAAAATGATACTTTTAACCAATCATTAAATTCACCCTTCGCAACAAGCGGCACTGAGGTGCCGCGCTACCGATATCAAAAGCAATGGAAAAACTGAAAGCTAACCAAAAACTATACCCCGTCGTGCCCATGCGGGGCGTGACGTTATTCCCGGATATGACGCTGCACTTCGACGTGGCGCGCAAGTTCTCCGTGGCGGCGCTGAAACACGCCTCCCGAGGGGGGAACGAGGCGCTCTTCGTCACGCAGAAAGATATCTCCGTGGAAAATCCCACTCCCGACGATTTCTACGCCGTCGGCGTGGTGGGCGAAATCAAGCAGATCATCCGCCTGCCGGAACAGAACGGCGTGATGCGGGTGGTGGTGGAAGGTAAATTCCGGGCGAACGTGGCTTTCTTCGCCCAGACGGAGCCCTATTTCACCGCCGCGGCGGAGCCCATGGCGGAAAACCGCGACCTGCCGGAGGGCTTTGAGGGCACCGTGGCCTTTTTGCAGGAGGCCAGCGCCTTCAGCCTGCGCAAGTTCTTTGACGACTACGCCATGCACGTGCCGCAGATCACCCCCGCGGTGATGGGCGCGGTGCTGGAGATGAAGGATCCGGGCCAACTGGCGGATTTCATCGCCGGCAACATCTTTATGGACGCGGAGAAAAAACAGCTGGTGCTGGAGGAGGCCAACGTTTTTGCCCGGGCGGAGGCGCTCTGCGGACTGCTGGCGCGGGAAACCGAGATCATCGTGCTGGATGAGGAGCTGCAGAACCGTGTGGAAGAGCAGATGGACAAGAACCAGCGGGAGTACTATCTGCGGGAAGAGCTGAAAATCATCACCGACGAGCTGGAAGAGCTGGATGGCGACGACGCCACCGGCCTTGCCGGGGAGATCGAGCAGAGCGCCATGCCGGAGGAGGGCAAGCAGAAGCTGCGGGCCGAGCTGGAACGGATGAAACGGATGCAGTCCGCGTCGCCCGAGGCCTCCGTCTCCCGCTCTTACATAGAAAAATGCCTTGAGCTGCCCTGGGGGCAGTTCACCAAAGAGAACAAGGATCTCGCCAAGGCGGCGAAGATCCTCGACAAGGACCACTACGGCCTCAGGGAAGTGAAGGAGCGGGTCACCGAAATGCTGGCCACCTTCATCGTTTCCCCCGATATCAAGGGGCAGATCATCTGCCTGGTGGGCCCGCCCGGCGTGGGCAAAACCTCCGTGGCCAAAAGCATCGCCCGGGCCACCAACCGCAAATACACCCGCATCGCCCTGGGCGGCATCCATGACGAGGCGGAGATCCGCGGCCACCGCAAAACCTATATCGGCTCCATGCCCGGCCGCATCGTCAACGCCCTGATCGACGCCAAGAGCATGAACCCGCTGATCCTGCTGGACGAGATCGACAAGCTGAGCGGCGACTTCCGGGGCGACCCGGCCTCCGCCATGCTGGAGGTGCTGGACGGGGAGCAGAATTTCTCCTTCCGGGACAACTATATCGAGCTGCCCCTCGACCTGAGCCGGGTGCTGTTTATCACCACCGCCAACGACAAGAACAGTATCCCCGAGGCGCTGCTGGACCGCATGGAGCTGATCGAGCTGCCCAGCTATACCTACGAGGAGAAATTCCATATCGCCAAAAAGCACCTGATCCCCAAGCAGTTCAAGGCCCACGGGCTGAAGCGGACGAACCTGACGATCACCGACGCGGCCGTGCGGCAGATCATCGACGGCTATACCAGGGAAGCCGGCGTACGCATCCTGGAGCGCCGCATCGCCGCCGTGTGCCGCAAGGAAGCGGTGCGTCTGGCGGAGGGGGAGACCGAAAAGCTGACTGTGACGCCGAAAAATCTGGAAGAGCTGCTGGGTCCCCGCAAGTACCGGCCGGACGAAATAAAGCACGCCGACGAGGTGGGCCTTGTCAACGGGCTGGCCTGGACCGCCGTGGGCGGCGAGCTGCTGCAGGCGGAGGTGGCCGTGCTGGAGGGTACCGGCAAGCTGGAACTGACCGGATCCCTCGGCGACGTGATGAAAGAATCCGCCCGCACCGCCATCAGCTTCGTGCGCAGCCGCGCGGGGCAGTTCAACATTGACAAGGATTTTTACAAAAACAAGGATATCCATATCCACTTCCCGGAGGGCGCGGTGCCCAAGGACGGCCCCAGCGCCGGCGTCACCGTCACCACGGCGCTGGTCTCGGCGCTGACGGACAGAAAAGTACGGGGCAAGGTGGCCATGACCGGCGAAGTGACCC
>CAMVNL010000020.1 GCA_947168785.1 uncultured Clostridia bacterium
CCACCGCGATAAAGTTGAGCTCCGGGTGTCTTGCCGCCAGCTCCGTCACGAACTGGCCCTTGCCGCAGCCGATCTCCATGTGGACCGGATGGTCGTTGCCGAAAACGGCAGCGTAGTCAAGGTACTCCTTTGTCTGAACAGCCTCCCTCACGTCGCTGTCCACGTGGGGAAAGCAGATCAGGTTGTCGCACTGCGCCAGTTTTTCTTCCAGGTGTTTTTTCCTTCTCATTCTCATGGGCGTTCCACCTCAAACGTTCTGAAAAATGTCTCAATGTCCGACCGGCTCGCCCGGAAGCTGCCCCGGATCAGCTCGTCCCGTCCGCCGCCCCTGCCGTTCAGCGCCGTGTTGATGGCCTTCGCGTGACGGTTCATCGCCGCGCCGCGGCAGTAAACGGCGTAGGTATAGCCGTCGTCGTCATTCCCGGAGCAGGCGACGGCAGCCCCGGCGGCCTTCTCCGCCAGCAGCAGCGCGATTTCGCACAGCTCCTCCGGATCACAGCTCTCCGCAAAGACGACCAGATTCCCATCAGAAGCGGGGGCGTGGGCGGCGATACAGGCGCACAGGCGCTTTTTCTGAGCATAGATCTCGTTTTTCAGCTCTTTATTCTGGGCGATCAGCGCCTCCACCGCCTGATCCGTCTCGCTGTGGCGAGAAGCGGTCAGCGCGGCGATACGCAGGGTCTGACGGTACTTGTCGCAGTAGTCGGCGTAGGCCTCCGCCCCGCAGATCAGCGTGATGCGCACGCCGCCCCGGTGGCTGACGCAGGACAGGATTTTGATCAGACCGATTTCGCCTGTCCGGGAAACGTGGGGCGCGCAGCAGGCGCAGCGGTCGACGCCCTCCACCGTCACGATGCGCACGTCGCCCGCGAACTCTTTTTTGCTGCGGTAGTCGATGGACGCGGCCTCCTTTTTGCTGAAGGTTTTCGCCGTCACCGGCACGTCGGCATAGACGACCTCATTGGCCGTTTGTTCGATCCGGTCAATCTGCTCTTTTGTCAGCGGGAAGTCGAAATCCACCGTCATCAGGAGGCCGTCCATGTGGAAGCCCACGTTTTCCACGCCGTAAAGGTTATGGGCGACGCCGGAGACGATATGTTCGCCGGAGTGGGCCTGCATGCGGGCAAACCGCGTGGCGGCGTCAATTTCGCCCGCCACCGTGTCGCCGACGGAAAAGGCAGGCGCTTCATCCACAACATGATACACCACGCCGTTGAGTTCTTCTGTCTGAAGGACGCTCACCCCGCCCAGCGTGCCGGTATCGCAGGCCTGGCCGCCGCCGGTGGGAAAGAACGCGGTCTGCGCCAGGGCGACGGCAGGCTTGCCGCCGAGCTCTGTGATTTCCGTCACAACGGAACGGAAGGCAAACAGGTGGCCGTCCGTCTCATACAGTTTTTCCGTCCGCATCATCCGACCACCGTAAAGCGCCGCACCAGAGCGTCGGACCGGTTGTTCCAGAAGCCGACGGCTGTCAATTCTACCTGATAATCCCCTGCGGGCAGGTCCACTTCAAATTTCATGGCGACTTCTTTGGGCATTTCATAGAGATAATAGGAGGAAAAGACCGATTTCTGCGCAAAAATCCGGCCGTCCGTGACGCCGCGGATCACAGCGATATAGGCGTCGGGACGTTCCGCGCCAACCGCCTGACCGAAGCGCAGCACGATCTTGCCGTCTTTGTAATCGCAGGAAAAGGCTGCGTCATCCGGAAACACGGGCTTTTCCGCCGTCAGACGGCGGTCGTCGGTATAGCGGAAGGAGGAGGGGTCCCAGGGCCGTTCGATCAGCCAGCCGTCGTTGAAGAATCGCTCGCTGAGAACGTCAAAGGGCAGCACCCGGACGCGGTTGTCCCGATCCGCCTCCACGATCAGATACTGGGCGCATTGGCGGCAATCCGGCGGAACGGTGCCGTACATCTTATCAAACTCATCCAGCTCAAAGTAGGAGAAGGAGCCCGTTCCGAAGGAGGAAAAATAGGCCTGATGGACGCTTCTGGGATCGTTGATGGGGGCGTGGGAGTGACCGGAGAAATCCACCACCTGCGGATAATCCATCAAAATGGCGATGATATCGTCCTCGCCCCAGTTGATACTGCCGTAGACGGTGCCGGACAGATGGGGGTGCTGGAAGACAAAGATCGGCTTTTTCCAGTCGTCCGCGGCAGCCTCCTTCAGCTGGCGTCTGAGCCAGGCCTGCTGGGCGTCGCTGACGCGGTTGCGGGCGTCGGTGGTGATGCTGATAAAGTGGAAGCCGTTGATCACCCGGTGGATATCCGGCTCCTGCCCGAACAGCTCCTTCATGCGGGGGAACACGTTCTCCGGGTCCTCGCATTTGAATTCGTGGCTGGCAGCCGTCAGCACCACGGCGGTTTCAGGGCGGATAGAACGGGTAACAGAATCACGGAAACGGCGCATTTGCGCATCGCTGCCGCAATCGGTAAAATCGCCCACCACGTAGACCGCGTCAAGCTGACGATAGCTTTGACCGACGGCGTAACGATAGGCCAGCGTCATGCCGCGCTCGAAGCGCTGCGGTTCGTCGTCCCGGTCCATATTGAAATGCACGTCGCTGCAGGCAATAAAACGCAATACAGGTTCAAAATTCATGAGAGACACCTCGTTTCACACACTGTTTTAGTAAGGAAAGTATAGCACAGTAAAACAGCGAAAAGCAATATCCATCTTACAAAAGATGGCACAATACGAAAAAGACCGCTCCGAAGAGCGGTCTCGTGAACATTGCAACAATTACTTCTTGAAGATGCTGAAGATCTTATCGAACAGATTTCTGAAGAAATCCATGATCTTGTCGATAAAGGACTTGGCTTCCTCTTTGCCCACTTCCGTGGTAGCGGTGATGACGTCCTTGGCGGTGACTTCCTTCTGCTCAGAGGGAACGAAATTGTCGTTGAACGCAACCGTACCGTTGGCGTCAGAAGCAACGTAGTAAGGCGTACCGGCATAATCGGTGTCAAACACGATCTTGGTATCCTTAGCGACCTTGCGGTCGGTGAAGGACCAATCCTCGATGGCGCCGTCCTTCAGCGCATCCATGATCAGGGTCACGTAGCCGTCGCCGGTGCCGACCAGTCTGACGCGATAGGTGTCATACAGGAAAGCGACCTTGTGATAGGTCTTCGCATACTCGGAATAGACGGATACGAACACGCCGTTGGCGTTTTTCACGACATCCTCGGCGCCGTCAGCCAGCGTAAAGAACACGTTGCTGCCGTTAAGCAGTTCGACATTCACGGGGCAGTAGACGGTGAGAACTCTCTTGACCTCTTTCATGTCGGCAGGAGCGGTCTCAAAGAACATATCGCGCATCGCGTCGAGCGCAGCCTTGTTGACTTCGATATCGTTGTAAACCGTGCCGTAGAGCTTGTTCTTGATCTTGTTGATCACGCCCTGATTCTCGGCGAGCTTCAGATTGAAGAGAGCGTCTTCGGAGATCTCTCTCGCGGTCAGCGTAAAGCTCACAGCGATAGCGGCCTTCTCGGCGTCGTCGCCGGCAAGAGCGGCCTTCGCCCATTCGGCAATATCGGACTGGAAGTAATAAGCGGTCTTCACGGTGTCGATCAGCGGATACTGGTCGCCGGTGTTCCAAAGCACGTCGGCAATGCTGGTGGCGGTCTGATAGACCTTCAGCGCAACAGCCGTGTAAGCGTTGGAGTTAAGGGCCAGCTTCGCCAGATACTCAAGGCCTACGTTGGCGCCGTCTTCGGCAGCCTGCGCGGCGATCTGCATCAGAGCGTCTTCCACGCTGGCGTTGATGTCGCCGATCAGCTTTTCAGCGGCCTGTCTCAGAATGTCGTATTCGGTATTCTCAACGATATAGTTGAGCATATCGATGTAGTAGGCGTTGGCCATCTGGACGGAAAGCACACGGGCATAGGCCTCGATGAACTTGTCTCTGTAAGTCTGATAGGCGTTGGCGATCTTGACCACGTCGCCGATGACCTCAAAGGTCTTGGACCAGCCGGCGGACTCGAACACGTCGAGCTTGGTGTAATCGTTGACCTTCTGGATGAAATCATTCACGTCCTGAGCGGTCTCGAGCACCTTGACGATCTCATCGACGTAGCCGTCGTCGAAATCATAGTCGGCCTTCTCGATCAGAGCGAGAAGGATCTTCTCTGCGTCATCCTTTTCGATGGACTTGCTGGCGTAATTGATCCAGGCGCCATCGTAAAGGGCGAAAGCGGTGTAAACAGCCATGGTGTTGTCGATCGCCTTTTTGTTCTGATCGACGTAGCTCCAGCTGGTGAAGTTCGCGTTGTCGAAAACTTCCTCAAGCAGAAGGCTGTAATTCGCTTTCCACGAAGCGACTCTTTCGGCGTCGTCTTCCGCGGCAAACGCGGCAAACGGCAGCACGGAGAGCGCCATCACGACCGCAAGAATGACGGAAATGATCTTTGCTGTCTTGTTCATGGGAATGCACTCCTTCAAAATAATTTGATATTAAATATCATACTAAATATACATTTTTTTGCGTCGTAAGTCAATTATCACTTTTGTTAAAAATTGCGGGTTCCATTTGGATAATATTGACAAATACCACAAAAAATATCGGTCAATCCAAACAAAAACCCGCAATATCTATTGTTCTTTGTTTCTAAATTGTTAACAAAGAATTATTTCATCATGCCTGCCACTTCAGCGGCAAAATCGTCGGCCTTCTTCTCAATGCCCTCGCCCTTGGCGAAACGCACGTAACCGGTGGCCTTGATCTGCGCGCCGAGGGTCTTGGCGACGTTGGCGATATAGGCGCCGACGGTGCCTTCAAACACGTCGGGACGCACGAAGGGCTGATCCAGCAGGCAGATCTCCTTGATCTGCTTGTTGATACGGCCGTCGATGGCCTTGCCGAAGATGGGATCGGCGGCGTATTCCGCCTTGCCGGCCACCGCAACGCTTGCGAACGCGGCAACGGCTTCGGGAGAGAGGAAGTTGAAGAGGAACTTGTTGTTCTTCTCGGCTTCATAAGCGGCAAGATCGGCCTCGGAAAGAAGCCCGTCGGCGATGGCCTTGTTGATGACCTTCACAAGGATGGGCTTGGGAAGCGTATCAGGCTTGTTGAGGGCGCTCTCGACGGTGATGTTCTTCATCTTGGCCAGCTCTTCTTCGGAGATGTCCGCGCTGCTCAGGTATTCGGGGCTCATGGCCGCGACCTGCATGGCGATATTCTTGCCCATCTCCATAAACTCGGGCTTATCGGCAGCGTCGGTGTCGAAGCACACCAGCACGCCCACGGAACCGCCGGCATGGATATAGGAAACGGCGGTGCCTTCCACCACCTCAAAGCGGCGGAGCTTCATGTTCTCACGGATCTTCAGGAACAGCTCCTGGATCGCCTCTTCCACGGTCTCGGTGCCGTCGGCGATGGTGGCGGCCTTCAGCGCGTCCACGTCGGCGGGGCGGGCCAGCACGGCGGTCTTGGCGATGCGGTTGGCCAGCTCTTTGAATTCGGGGTTGTTGCCCACGAAATCGGTTTCGCAGTTCAGCTCAACAAGAGCGGAAACGTTGTTGTCGGTATACACGCCGATGGTGCCTTCCGCGGCGACGCGGCCGGCCTTCTTGGCGGCAGTGGCAAGACCCTTCTCGCGCAGGATCTCAACCGCCTTATCCATATCGCCGTCGGTTTCCACCAACGCCTTTTTGCAGTCCATCATGCCGACGCCGGTCTTTTCACGCAGGGCCTGTACGTCTTTTGCGGTAAATGCCATAATATTTTCCTCCTGATAGTAAATATTTATTCAAAGAAAGCCCGCACCGGGGTACGGGCTTATTCCATACGGATTATTCCGCGAAATCAGCGGTCTCTTCGGCGGGCGCTTCCTCGGCGGCGGGAGCGGACGTTTCGCCCTGCTTGCCTTCGATGACGGCGTCGGCCATGGCGCCGGCGATCAGCTTGACGGCTCTGATGGCGTCGTCGTTGCCGGGGATCACGTAGTCGATCTCGTCGGGGTCGCAGTTGGTGTCCACGATGGCCACGATGGGGATGTGCAGCTTCTTGGCCTCAAGAACGGCGATGCGCTCTTTGCGGGGGTCGACGATGAACATGGCGGCGGGCTGCTTCTTCATGCCGGTGATACCGCCCATGAACTTTTCAAGCTTCTCTCTTTCCAGCTTCAGCTTGATGACTTCCTTCTTGGGCAGCATCTCAAAGGTGCCGTCCTCTTCCATCTTCTTGAGCTGGTCAAGTCTCTTGATTCTTCTGCGGATGGTGTTGAAGTTGGTGAGCATGCCGCCGAGCCAGCGGGCGTTGACGTAGGGCATCTCGCATCTGTTGGCCTCTTCCTTGATGGAATCCATGGCCTGCTTCTTGGTGCCGACGAACAGGATCTCGCCGCCGTTGGCGGACAGCTCGCGGACGAACATATACGCTTCATCCAGCTTCTTGACCGTCTTCTGCAGGTCGATAATGTAGATGCCGTTGCGCTCCGTGAAAATATAGGGCGCCATTTTGGGGTTCCATCTTCTGGTCTGGTGACCAAAGTGTACGCCTGCTTCAAGCAGCTGCTTCATAGATACGACTGACATAGTTTTTTTCCTCCTTAATTAAAACCTCCGGAACCGTCTTTTCCGCGGCGGCAACGCCCTATGTCGGAGGCTCTGCAGGTGCGTTGGATCCAATCCCGTGCGTTTTTGCTCAACAATTGTATCATATCGGAAATATGATTGCAAGTATTTTTTTTCATTTTTTCAGCGTTCTTTTGATAAAATCCAGCGCCGCGCGTTTCAGCGCCGCCCATTCGGCGCTTTTTCGGAAGATAATTGTTAGTATCAGAGGCGGCAGCAGCAGACAGACGGCGGCGCGGCAGAAAAACAGAAGCAGGCCGTTTGCCGGGTCGAAGAGGGCGGCGCAGCCATAGGTGGCGCCGCAGACCGCGACCGTCAACAGGACTTTCAGCGCATAATCTCCGTAATAGCGGCGCAGCCCCGCCCCGAAAACGTGCCGATACAGCAGCAGCGGATCAAACCAGACCTGCGTCAGCAGGCGGGAAACAGCTGTGGCGAGAAAAATGCCGTTCAGCCCCCAGACGCGCCCCAGCAGACCGTCCAGCAGCAGGTTCAGCCCCGCCGTGGCAAGGGGCCTCCCCCACCCCCGCAAAAACAGACCGTTGGCGTTCCGAAAAGCCTCCACGGGATAGACCATCAGGGCGATATAGAAATCCGCTGTGATCAGCGCCGTCGTCCCTGCGGGAAGGCAGTAGGAGGCGTCCAGCCAGATCCGCCCGACAAAGGGATTCAGCAGCGTAAACAGGCAGGCGCTGCCCCAACAGGCGGCGATGAAAGAGGCAAGGTGCAGCCGATCGAACACCTGCCGCTGCTTTTCCGGCGATTCCATGGCGGCCAGATGGCCGACGCCGGGCCGGACGGCGGCGAAGGCCTGCTCTGCGCAGGCGCGGACGCTGCCGACGATCATGGTAAAATTACCGGCGATCGCCACCCGGGCGGGGCCGAGGAACCGGCTGATAAAAATACTGTCGGTGCCGTTGACCGCCACGCCGGAGACGTAATAGGCGGTCAGACAAAGAAAACGCGTGAGCAGTTGCCTGCGTTCCGCCGCCGTCAACCGGCGATCAGCGCGGCGAAGCTGCGGATCCCGGCGATCCGAAATCAGACAGAGCAGCAGATTTTTCAACAGATTGAAGCCGATATGCAGCAGCAGCCAGCCGGCGAACCGCCGGAAGGCCAGCAGATACCAGACGGAGACGGCGCATTCCGCGGCCTGAACGGCGATGGCACAGAGGGAAACGACTTTCCCCTGCTGTTCCGCCTTCAGCAGCGCGGCGCGGTCCGCCATCAGGCAGGAGGCGGCGGTTGCCGCCACATAGAGAAGAAACACCAGCCTGATATCTTCCTTCACTTCAGAAAGGCCGCCGGTGATCGCGGAAAGGAACGGCAGGCACAATCCGCCGGCCGCCAGCTCCGCAGCCGCGGCGGCGCGGAAGGCGCGGCGGTAAAAGGCAAGGATCGAGGCCGCCCGGGGCCCGTCGTTGCGCGCAAGGGGCCCGTAGAGGGAGAACACCAGCGAAGTTTCAAGCCCAAGCTGCGCCAGCGACAGCACGTTCAGGATATCCGAGAAAAGGCCCGTCATGCCGGCGTACTCGTTGCCCAGCACCCGCAGAAAAACGGTCCGCAGCACGAATTGCGACAGAATGCTGACGGTCCGCAGCGCGAGGCTTGCCCCCGCGTTTTTGATGGCGTTGTCGGTTCTGGTCCCTTTCATTGAAGCTTCCTTTCCGCACGGAAATAACACACGCCCACCGCCAGCGCGCTCCACAGCGCCGGGCTGTGCCAATAGGTATAGGACGTGAGCAGCTGGCAGGCGTTGGCAAAGAAGATCAGAAAGATCCCCTGCCAGCCGTTGTCCCGACGCCGCAGAAATATCCGCAGCGAAGCGGTCAGCATCAGCAGCAGGATCAGCGGCCCCAGCACGACGCCGTATTCGATGATCAGCTCGATCGGCAGGTTGTGCGGATGACCGACGATATGGATCCCGCACAGGACGTGCCGCGCGCCCATCGCCCCATACCCCAGCGGGTTGTCTTTGATCATCTGCGCAGACGCGGCCCAGAAGACGTTTCTGCCGTTGTTGTGGGCGACCGTGCCGTTCTGAATCATTTCCAGCGTGCGGGAATGCAGACCGAGATTCTCCAGCAAAGAAAGCAGCAACGCCGCGGCCTTTTCCCGAAGCGCTGCCGCCGCGCCGCCGACGCCGCACAGCCCCGTCAGGAACAGAAGCTTGTGCCGGGACCTGCGGAACCGGAGCCATAGGTAGAGGATCACAAAAATGGCGATATCAAGAAGCGGGCCTCTGGACCCGCCGCAGAGGATCATGAAGCAGCCGACGCCCGCCATGAGCAAATCAAACAGACTTCCCTTTTCAAAGGCGCAGAAGAGAAAAAAGCAGACAAACAGCAGCAGCGTATAGCCGTAATTCATGTTGTAGGAAGAGCGGTATTCCTGCCCGCGGGAGCCCTCCTCCAGCCAGAAGCCCTTGACGGTGGCGACGTACAGACGCAGCGCGGAATAGAGGTAGACGATCCAGCCGCTGACGCGAAGGCCCCGCAGGATCCGGGCAGGGTCGTTGACCAGTCGGATAAAGAAATAGGCGTAAATACCGTTATCCGGCAGAAATACATAGTCGAGGAGACCGTATTCCTCACGGGCGTAATAGTAGGCGTAACCAGGGTGAAGACAATAGGTCGCGCAGAGGTACACGACAAGATAGAGAACGATCAGGAAGAAATCTGCGGGCAGCGGACGATTCTTCGTCATGAAGACGGCAGCCGCGGGCAGCCAGACCAGGCAGAGGGCCGCCGGGACTGCCAGCACTTCTTCGCCGAAGGGTTCCAGCGCTTTGGTGAAAAACCACTCCCAAACGGGCAGGGTAAAATAGAGGACGAAGAGCACAGTCGCGGCGAGCCCTGAAGTAGCCCGGAACCGAAAAGCGGTTCTGAGCCGGGGAGCCGTCACCGAAAAGCGTCTATTCCAGCGCATACTCCTCCTTCACGGCGCAGTCGGCGTGATTTCGGCCGGTCAGCCTTGACGCGATGAGATTGACGTCGCGCAGCAGCGTCGCTTTTTCGTCTTCGTTCAGCTTGCCGTATAATAAATCTGCCGGCCATGCCACAGGCACGCCGTCGCCGTCTTCTGTGATTTTCAGCACGGAAAAGGACGGCCGGACCCCACGTTCTTCAAACGTCAGATGAAATGCCGCCCCATACTCCGGCATACGCTCACGCAGCAGATAGACCGACGAGGGCGAAAGGCTGTAATTGCCGATCCCATAGGCGACCGGCACGCCGTGCAGGATCTCCGCCGGCTGCACCACATGGGAATGGTGGCAGACGACGGCGTCGGCGCCGTTGTCCGCAAACAGACTCGCAAAATAACGGGACAATCCGCCCGGCGCCCCATTGAACTGACCGCCGCAATGCAGGCAGACGATCACGTAATCCGCGCGTCGTTTTGCTTCGGACAGCTCTTCCAGAAGCCGCCGCTCATACGCAGGGTCCAGCTCGTCCTCGTCAAGATGGTCCACCCGAACGGAATTCCAGGGCATCCCCAGCGCCTTTTTCAGGCGGATCCGCGTCTCCGCATCCGTAAACGCGGCGAGTGAGGAGGATACCGCCCGGCGGAGCTTCCCCGCCCGTTTTCCTTCAATGGTCTGAAGACGGTACGTCTGTGGTTTGAGAAGCCCCACCCGAAGGCGATCGTTGCCGTGCAGGACAACGCCGGTTTCATGGACGTTGGTGCCGTAGGTATAGTTCAGGAACGCCACGGTGCTGCCTTTCAGCGTCGTCACTAAAACGCCCCGGTCCTCCGGTTTCCGCCACGTGCCAGTATGGGCCGTTCCATGGCCGTCCAACACGTCGAGCGTCCGGTCCAGCCCCGCAAAGCCGCAATCGAGACAGTGATTCGTGGCGGTGGTGACAAGAGAAATACCGCTCCGCCCCAGCGCCGCTGCGAACGCATCCGGCGTATTGAAGCGGTACAGCTCCTTCGTATAGGGAAAAGCCGTTCCGCCGAAAACGGTCTCCAGATTCCCGACCACGTAATCCGACCGGGAAAACAGCGTGCGGGTCCGGGAGAACACACGATCAAAAACCTCCGCGCCGTATTTCTCATACGCTTTCTGCAGAGGTTTTTCACACATGATATCGCCCACGAAGGTGATGCGGATTGATTTCTCCATTGGTTTCATTTGTTTATTCTGAATGATTTGACGGAAATCCGTTCTTTATGCAGCAATGACATAACGTCCCTACGAAGGCCCTTTCCGAAAACCGCCTGCGGACCGATCATTTCCGGCTGAGCGTTGCCCTCCACCACGATCCAGCCCTTCGGCGTGTGGGCCATATCCCAGCCCACCAGCCGTACCTGCGGCAGAACGGAGGCGAGCGATAAGCAGCGGCGCCGGAGAGCGTCCCACTCCGGCACAACGAAACCGGCAAAAGGGACGCCGGTATCGGGGTGGCGCGAATAGCGCGTTCCCGCCTCATCTATGCCGGACGTTACGACCGAACCGTCAGCAAGGTCAATTCCGGCCATGATCCCGCCGGACGCGCCGTTATCCGTGAACGAGCCGCCCCGTCCGGTTTTCAGAAAAGCCCACAGCAGCGTCGGCCTTCCGCCTGACACAAAGGTGACAACCCGCACCGTGTTGACGCTGGCGGGATGAAAAGACGCCATGTCGCCGCTTTGCGCGATCGTTTCTTCTATCACGGTTTTGCCATCGGCCGTCAGCCGATCAAGCAAATCCCACCCATCGTCCAAGGCTGACGCGTCAATCTGCTTTACCCCCTTGCCGCAGGAACCGGAAGCCGGTTTTGCCGCAAAGACGGGATGGCGGCGAAGGAAGGCGTCAAACGCAGCTCTGTCCTTCGGCGAAGCGACGCAGCAAAGATCCCGGCCGTAAAACGCGTGGAATTGACGATAGGTTTTCCATTTATCGGAAAAGATCCCCATGGCGTCAAGGTCGTTGACAAGATATGAAAGCAGCACGCTTTCGCGATCTGACAGGTAACGAAGGCGCGCTTCCCGATCCTTATCCGCAAAGCCGTAACAACGGAATTCATTCAAAGAAAAACCATAGGCGGCGCGGTACCATTGGGGGTCGTCGCCATCTGTTCCGATCAGACGCTCTGTCATGCGTTTCAGCGCAGGAAGACGCTCCGCGGCTGCTGCGGCCGATTTCGGAAGCATGCCGGCATAAGCGCGGACTTGCCACCTGGCCCGCCGCAGCGCTTTGACCGGAGGAAAGGAAAGAACGGTTCGTTTGGAGATCGTCATATCAGTTGCGGCTCTTTGCCAGCCGCTTCGTCAGAAACACGTCAGACAAAACCCGTTCCGTCAGGTCTCCGAAGGTGGGGCCGCAGGAAAACTGGTTCTGTCCCGGCGCGGTGTTGAACTCGATCAGGATGGGCTGACCGTCCGTACCGACGGCGATATCCCACCCGATGATCTTGAAGTGGGCCAGACGGACGTGAAGCCGTTTCACAAGAGAAACCGCCTCCGCGAAACCGGGCACGACGACGGAATCGAACCGGATGCCGGCGGCGCCAATCTCACACCGTTCCGACTTCCGGTTGACGGCATACCGACTCAACCGTCCGTCGGGCCCCACCGCACAGGCGAAACCACCCGCGCCGATATTATCCACGTGAGACCCGACGCCGCCCACCCGTAAAATCGCGGAGAGAACGTGGACCTCATTTTCAAACAAAAAAGATATGATCCGCAGCGTATTCAGCGAATCCGGGTTGAGCTGCCGCAGCGCCGGGTGCTGCACGACCCGCTCCTGCGCGATGAAATTATCCCCGATGCGGTCAAAGGCCTCCGCGACAGACGCGGAAGAACAATCGGGGCCGTCAAAGAACCGGATCAGCCGGCCTTCGCCGCTGTCAACGGAAGGCTTCAACACAAAACGTCCCGCGTCGACGCACCTCTTCACCGCATCTTCTTTCGGAATCAACCGGAACGCCTCGTCATAATAGACGCCGGCGACACAGGAAATAAGGGTACGGGGACGGAGCGCCTCCGGGAACCAGACCCCAAGGTAATTCTTATCTTCGCCGAACCGGCGAAAAGAGGAATTGGAATAATACGGCAGGATGCGGTCAAACCAGAGATCATCCGGGATATATCTTGGGTCCGGATTACCCGAATCACAGGGAAACAGCCGGTACCACATTCTCCCGGGCTTGACGCCGTAAGGAGCCCAGTAAGGCAGCACCGTCTCGGCGTAGGCTTTCCGGCAGTCAGGCACGTCACCCAGCCTGCGCAGCCGCCGCTTGGCAGCGCGGCGATACGCGAAGGCGCGGTATTTCCGTTCCGCCAGTTCATACAGGCCATCCATGCTCTTCCGGACCGAGCTTCGCATCGACGCATCTCCCCCTCATTCTTCAGCAATAACGCCGCGCCGCCGGAAAGCGGCTTCACCGTATCGCGGCAAGCTCTTTCAAATACAACGTCGCCGTCCCCGAAATATAAATCGGCGGACGGTAAAAAAAGGAAAACATCACATGCCGTTTCACAGAAAGAGCACGTGATGTAAATCTCAATGATAATTCAGCGACATCTGACC
>CAMVNL010000021.1 GCA_947168785.1 uncultured Clostridia bacterium
GCTTCCTGCAATGCCGTCAGCGTCGCCGGATCAAAGGGGATCGGCTCCTCGTCGATGCGCGCCTGAACGGCGTCGAGCGCCTCGTCAAAGGCCGCGTTGGCCTCGATGACCTCCCGGATCCGGCCGTTGAGCGCCTCGATTTCCGCTTTATAGGCGTCCGCGGCCTCGTCGTAGGTGCCCAGGACGATGCCGTCGGTATTGGCAAGGCGACGGCCGATGAGGGGCAGGTCGAGGCTCTCCCAGAAGATCGCGTCCGCATCCATATTGATAAAGAGGAACAGGTCCCGGTCGACCCCGCCGGTGAGCTGCTTTTGCCGCAGGTCCTTTACCCACGCCCGCAGGCAGCCGGCGTCGCACACGTCGGCGTTGGAATAGGTGGGGATCACCGTGAGCCCTTCCCCCCGGTAGATGAAGGTCAGCGGATTAAAGGCCTTTTCGTCCTCCAGCGGCGGGATCAGTGTGCGGAAGGCGTCAAAGGGGACGCAGGAATAGTACAGGCACACCGCCTTCACGCCCAGCCGGTTGTAAGTTCGCACCTGCGAGGGGGTGAACATGACCTCCTGCGGGCGCACGATGCGCTCATAGCTGCCGAACAGATCCCGCAGGCCTGAGCCCTGCGGGTTGGTCGCCGCCAGCTCCACGGAGGCTTCCAGCTCGTCGGGCTGCATGGCTCCCAGTGCCCCGTTGGAATAGCCCATGATGATCTGCTCGTCGCCCCGCTCCTTCACCCGGCGGCGCATGCCCTCGATGATATCGGGCGCATACTCCGGCAAAATCTTTTCCAGCGAAAAGAAGTTTTCGCAGTCCCAGGTGCCCTTCACGGGGATCCCCGCGTCGTTGAGCTCGTCCAGCGCCGCGATGATCTTCCGGATGATGCGGATATCAGAGCCGAAGCCCTGCCCGTCGGGGGTATCCCCCCGGTATGAGTGGTAGCAGTTGACGTGAAAGCCGTAGGCAATATGGATATGCCGTTCCATGCGCATCCCTCCCACGCCATCATAGCATATCCGGCGGTGGGATACAAGGCGGCAAGCGCACAAAACCGCTTTTTCTGTTGCCCTGCGAACGGTTGCTTTCTCAAAAAAAAGGGTGGAAAACCGCGGCGGATTGTGCTATGATGGTCACAGGGCGCGGAGAAAAAACGCACCGAGCTGCGGCGGCAGGAAGCCGTCGCCGGACCGTCCCTTTCCGCCGCGCTTCACAGAAAAACGAAATGAACGCAAGCCAAAAAGGAGATGGACTGTTATGATGAAAATCGGCGTGATCCCCGATTCCTTCCAAGTGCCCTTCAAAGAGGCGGTATCTTTGGCCCGGGACATGGGCGTGCAGGGCTTACAGCCCTTTGTGACCCGGGGCGAGATGGCCCCGGAAAACCTCACCGCTCAGGACCGGCAGGACCTGGTGAAGCTGGTACGGGAGAACGGCCTTGTATTCTCGGCCCTGTGCGCGGATTTCGGCCTGAATTTCAAGGCGAAGAAGGAAGAAAACGAAGAGGGCGTGCAGCGCACCATGCGCATGATGGATCTTGCGCTGGACCTGGGCACCCACATCATCACCACCCACATCGGCAGGGTGCCGGACGATGAAAACTGCGAGGAATACGCCAACATGGTGGCAACCATCGAGCGGTTGGGGAAATACGGCGACCGGATCGGCGTGACGTTCGCCACAGAGACCGGGCCGGAACCCGCGCTGCCCCTGCGCCGGGTGCTGGAGAAGGCGGATACGAAGAGCGCCAAGGTCAACCTTGACCCGGCCAACCTGTTCATGTGCGCCGGCGAGAACCCGGTGAACAGCGTGCGGGTGCTGCGGGATTATATCGTCCATACCCACGCCAAGGACGGGCAGATGAACCCCGACGGCAGCTATACCGAATACCGGCTGGGCGACGGCGGCGTGCCCTTCAAGGAGTATATCGCCACGCTGAAGCATGTTGGCTACGACGGGTTCCTGACCATCGAGCGTGAAGCCGGGGCCACCCGCATGGACGATATCCGCCACGCGGTAGGGCTGCTGAAGGGCATTCTGGCGGAGCTGTACTGAGAAGCCCGTGCGGGAGGGAATGCTCTCCCCAGCCGGTTTTAATCATAAAAGACAGGACGTTGCTTCCTGTCTTTTTTCAGGAGGTTATCATGAGGCATTTTGCGCGCGCGGCGCTCTGTCTGTTTCTGTGTGCCCTGATCGGCGTCCTTCCGGCGCCGTCGTTTTCCGCTGCGGCGGCAACGGGAACGCTGGTGCTGGAAGGCGTTTCGGAAGATAACGCGGGGAAGAACAACTACCAACGCAAGGCGTCCCCCATCCTGTCCTATCTGAAAGAGGACGGCAACGGCGGCTACGTCCGCGCCAGCCATTCAATTGACGACGGGCTGACTGTGGAGTGGTTTTCATCGTCCGGTAAGCGGACGAAGCGCGTCGTCGCAGAGACGGAGCTGCCGCTGTTCGGCGGATTCTTCTTCGGAGAGCAATACAACTTTGCCGTGACCGGCGATGCCAACCAGGAGGAAGACCCCAGCGCCGAGGTGCTGCGGGTGGTCCGGTATGATTTGGACATGAACCGGCTTGACGCCGTCAGCTATTACGGTGCCAATACCACCTACCCCTTTGTCGCCGGCAGCCTGCGGTTTCTGGAATACGACGGCATGCTCTGGGTGTATTCCTGCCATGAGATGTATGCGGATGCATACGGCATTCACCATCAGGCCAATATGACGGCGGTGCTGCGGGAATCCCCCCTGAAGGCCGTGGATTCCATGTTCGGGATCGCCAACATCGGCTATTGCGGTTACGTGAGCCACTCCTTCAATCAGTTCATCGCCACGGACGGACAGACGCTGTTCCGCGCCGACCACGGCGACGCCCATATGCGCGGCGTCTGCGTGACGGCCATGAACCGGGGCGACAAGCTGGGCAACAACGTCTACACCGTTCCGCTGGCCTTCACGGGCGATATCGGCAACAACACCACCGGCGCCACACTCGGCGGCATGACGGTCACGAAAAACCGTCTGCTGCTGGCGGGATCCATTGACTCCCAGACGCATCCGTACACCTGGTTCTATGAGGACCCGTATCAGATGAACGTCTACGTGCTTTCGCTGGACAAGTCCCTTGACGAGAGTGAAACGCGCCGGGTGGATCTCACCGCCTACCCGGACGACGCCGACGTGACCGTCGGCACGCCCCATCTGGTGAAGGTGGCCGACGACCGGGTCATGATCCTTTGGGAAGAAACGGCTGACGGGGTCACCGTGGTGAAGACGGGGCTGTTGAATGAATACGGCGTTCTGCAGGACGGGATCCACACGCTGGAAGCGCGTCTTTCTGATTGCGCGCCGCGCCTTGGTGCGGAGGGAACCGTCTATTGGTATGCCACGAAAGACGGGAAAAGCGTCGTTTACCGCGTCGATCCGAACCGGCCGGACAGCTTTGTTCCGGCGGATCACAACTGGAAAACCGAGATCCTTGAAGCGCCTACCTGCGAACAGGGGGGACTGGCCACGCTGACCTGCGTCGTCTGCGGCAAACAGCAAAAGAACGTGGCGCTGCCCGCCACCGGTCATGACTGGGGCAGGTGGGATTACGTCTATGGCAGCGATTCTCACCGGCGCGTCTGCCGGAACGACGAAACGCACGAGGAATGGGAGGCACATGAATGGGAGGTCCTTTCCACGAACAGGGCCGCGACCTGCACCTCGTCCGGTAACGGCGAGCGCAGCTGCGCCGCCTGCGGCGTGACGGAAACGGGCGATATTTTCCCGCCGCTTGGCCACGATTGGGGCGACTGGACCTACCGGACACCGGACGAGCACACCCGCGTGTGCGGAAGAGACGCCGCCCACACGGAAAGCGAAGCGCACGATTGGGACGAAGGAAAAGTGCTTCGCGCCGCCACGGAAACGGAAGACGGCAGCATAAAATTCACCTGCGCCGTCTGCGGCGGCACAAAGACCGAAGTCATCCCGAAGATCGGCGACGCGGAAGACTTCCTCCCGGGCGACGTGGACGACGACGGGAGCGTCACTTCGGCGGACGCCCGTCTGGCGCTGCGCTGCGCGGTGGCGCTGGAGAAATATGCGCCCGACAGCCGCGCCTACCGGGCGGCCAACGTGGACGACGACGATACCGTCACCCCGGCGGACGCCCGCCTGATCCTCCGCGCCTCCGTGGGACTGGAAACGCTGTAACCCCGGCGGAAAGAATTAAGTCCGGTTTCGATTTGCCGGACGAAAAACGAAAGGGCCTCCGTTTTTTGCGGAGGCCTTTCGTTTCAGGTTTTTGCACGGCGTGCTGTTTGTTTTCCGCCGGTCGTCCGGCATGTCGCCGTCGGTCAACCGACGCTGTCGGCAAAGCAGGCCAGCACCGGCGCGCCCTCTTTGACAAAGGCGATGAACTCATCCGGTTCCGCCCGGACGGTGTGAAAGCCCTGTTCATACACGCGGCCGTCAGTGGTGCGCACCCACCGCCCTGCGGGAAGATAGACCTCCTTTTCCGTCTGCCCCCGGTTGACGATGGGGGCAAAGAGGATATCGTCGCCGAAGAGGTACTGCTCGCCGAGGGTATAGCAGACCGCGTCCTCCGGATAGTCGAAGAACATGGGCCGCATCACAGGCCAGCCCTGTTCCGCCGCCAGGCGCATGTGGCGCTCGATATAGGGGCGCAGCCGCTCGCGCAGCAGCACCAGCTTTTTCAGGATCGCATAATTCCGCTCGCCGAAGCTCCAAAGCTCGTTGGGGTCCCCGGTGGGCTCTTTCACGTCCCGCTTCTTTTCCCCGTGGCGGATGCGGCTGCCGTGCAGGCGCATCACCGGGCTGAACACGCCGTACTGGAACCAGCGGACGATCAGCTCGCGGAACTCGTCGCCGGTGGTATCCGCGCCGTAAAAGCCGCCGATATCGGTGTTCCACCAGGGGATGCCGCACATGGCCATATTGAGCCCCGCCTTCACTTGTTTGGAAAGGCTTTCAAAGGTGGAGGGGATGTCGCCGCTCCACACCAGCGCGCCGTATTTCTGACTGCCGGGATAGGCGCAGCGGGTCAGCGTGACCGGGGCCTCCGCCCCCATGGCGCGAAGGCCGTCCCACGCCATTTTGACGTAATAGTAGGGATAGATCAGCGCCGTTTCGGCGCCGTCGCCCGCGTGGAAGATCAGGTTGCCGAAGTGCTTGGGATGGATCTCCGGCTCGGCCTCGTCCAGCCACAGGGCGTCCACCCCCTGATCGAGGTAGTTTTCCTTGATTTTGCCGAAGACAAATTCCCGGGTCGCCGGATTGGTAGCGTCGATCTCCGCCTGCGGGCCGTAGAAATCGAAGACGCGGTCGTTTCCGTCCTTACAGCCGATCAACAGGCCGTTTTCCTTCATATAGGCGTAGTTTTCGCTGTTTTCGTTGACGGTGGGCCACACGGAGACCGCCAGCTTCACCCCCATGGCGTGCAGCTCCTCCGTCATGGCCTTCACGTCCGGCCAGTAGGCGGGGTCGAACCGGTAATCGCCCTGCTCCGTCCAGTGGAAATAGTCGCAGACGATCACCGAAAGAGGGATATTCTCCTCCTTGTAGCGCCGCGCCACTGCCAGCAGATCCTCCTGGGTCTCATAGCGCAGGCGGCTCTGCCAGAAGCCGGTGGCCCAATGGGGCATGACCGGCGCGTGCCCGGTGAGATCCGCCAGCGCCCGGCTGACCTGACGGGGCGTACCGCCCATTACCACAAAATCCAGCTTGCGGGTCGCCCCCACGCTCCAGCGGGTGCGGTTCTGCGACAGCTCCACCGTGCCCACGGCGGGGTTGTTCCACAAAAAGCCGTAGCCGAGGGAGGAATAGACGAAGGGGATGGTACACTTGGCGTTGACGTGGCGCAGGTCGAAGGAACAGCCCTTCAGGTCGAAGAAACCGCTGGCCTCGTGCCCCAGCCCGTAAAAACGCTCGCCCTCCCGCGGTGCAAAGGTCATGCGGGCGGCGTAGGAGCCGTCGCCGTTCGCCTCGTAATGCCGCCAGCCGGAATTGAAGGTCAGCTCCGGCAGCTCTTCCAGCACCGAGCGGCCGCCGCAGTACACGGTCACCTTGCCGCAGCGTTCCAGCTGCAGCGTCACCGTGCCGACGGTCATCAGCACGCAGTAATCCCGCTCTTCAAACGAACAGGGGGCCGTCCCCGGCAGCAGGGTGTAGTTTTCATCGAACGCCTTCCCGCCCGGGAACGCCTCAAACCGCACGGCGTTTTCGCCGCAGGCCGTCACCCGGATCATCTCCGTCCCCCGAAGGAAAGTAAAACCGTTATCCGAAAACACGAAAGGTTCCATGCCGTCCGTCTCCTTTTTTACCGGCGGGGGATTCTTGCCCGCGTCTCTTTTCTTTTTCATTGTATGATAATAAAGCGGTCCGTGTCAAGCCGGGGCAGCGGAAGTTTTTCATCACTTTTCTCCGTTTTAGGTTCACTTTAACGAATCCGTCCATACTATGGTCAACACAGACAACCGAAGCGGTTGAACGACTGAAAGGAGAAAATGACAATGCTTTGGACCCATAAAAAGATACTGACCATCTTCGCCGTCATGGTGACGGCCGCCATGCTCTTCCTGTGCGCCTGCGGCAAAACCGCCACTGTCACGGAGGATGCGGCGCAGGCGGAGGCCGCCGTGACGACAGCCGAAACCGGCGACACGGCGGCAACGACAGAAGCAAGCACGGAAAAGACCTCCTCATCCGATCTGTTTACCGACAGGGATTACGAGGTCGGCTACGATGAAAGCACCGCCGTCATCATCACGCTGACCGGCGACACGGCCCAGGCGGACGGGGCTGGCGTCACCGTGGAGGGCGGCACCGTAACGCTGACGCAGGAGGGGACCTACGTGCTCACCGGCACGCTGAACGGCACGGTGGTGATCGACATGGACAGCGCCGCCAAGCCCCACCTTATTCTGAAAAACGCCTCCGTCACCAGCGACGATTCCGCCGCGCTGAACGTGGTACAGGCCGATAAAGTCTTTGTGACGCTGGCGGAGGGCAGCGAAAACACCCTGGCCAACGGCGGCAGCTTTGCCGAAACGGAGACCGGCGTGGACGGCGCGGTCTTTTCCAAAGATGATATCACCTTCAACGGCGCCGGCTCCCTGACGGTGACCTCCCCGGCCGGGCACGGCATCGTCGGCAAGGACGACGTGGTGTTCACCGGCGGCGCATATACCGTCAGCGCCGCTTCCCACGGCATTGACGCCAACGACAGCGTGCGCATCGACAACGCCGGCCTGACCGTTGATTCCGGCAAGGACGGCGTGCACTGCGAGAACAACGACGACGAGACAAAGGGCTTCGTCTATATCGCCGGCGGCACGCTGACGATCGAAGCGGAGGGCGACGGCGTCAGCGCCGGAACGGACCTCACGGTGGAGGACGGCGATATCAACGTGATCGCCGGCGGCGGCAGCGTAAACGCGGCGCAAAAGACCTCCGACAGCTGGGGCCAGTACAAAGGCGGCATGGGCGGCGGCAGACCCGATATGAGTGGCGGATGGCCCGACATGGGCAGCGCGCCGGCGGCGCCCGGCTCCGACGGCGGCACGGTGGGCCTTGCCTATGAAACCGAACAGACCCTGACCGCGGAATCGCTTGCCACCGGCGACGCCGACAGCGACAGCACCAGCATCAAGGGCCTGAAGGCGGACGGCAATATCGTCGTCAACGGCGGCGCCATCACCGTAGACGCGGCGGACGACGCCATCCATTCCAACGCCTCCGTGACCGTCAGCGACGGCACGCTGACCCTGACCTCCGGCGACGACGGCATCCATGCGGACGACGCCCTGACCGTCTCCGGCGGCAGCATCACCGTGACGGACAGTTATGAGGGGCTGGAAGGTCAGACCATCAACGTGACCGGCGGCCAGATTTCCGTCAACGCCAGCGACGACGGTCTGAACGCAGCGGGCGGCACCGACGAAAGCGGCTACGGCGGCATGCGCGGCGGCGATATGTTCGGCGGCTCGGGCGGCAGCGGGGAAATCGTGATCTCCGGCGGTCAGGTCAGCGTCAAAGCGGGGGGCGACGGCATCGACTCCAACGGCACGGTGGCCATCTCCGGCGGCAGCATTCTGGTGGACTGCCCCACCGTGGGCGACACCTCCCCCTTCGACTATGACGGCACGGCTGCCATCACCGGTGGCACCCTGATCGCCACAGGCTCTTCCAACATGGCGGAAGGCTTCACCTCCGCTTCGCAGGGCGTGATCGCCGGCAGACTCAGCGAACAGAGCGGCGGCACCAGCCTCTCCGTCACGGACGGCAGCGGCAGCGAGATCCTCTCCACCACACCGGAAAACAGTTATAACTATATTCTGATCAGCTCGCCGGAGCTGACCTCCGGCGGAACCTACACCCTGACCGTTGGCGGCAATTCCCAGAGCGTGACGGCGAGATAAACCGAAAAGGGCATACCGCCCGACAGCAGAAAAGGCTCCCTGAACGGATCGGTTCAGAGAGCCTTTTTGTTGTTATACGCCGCGGCGCGGAGGCAACGCGCTGCGTGGGGTTATCCGTTCGCTACCGTCTTTCCGAAGATCTCCGGCAGCATCAGTCCCATGAGGATCTCCGCGTCGGTCCAGCCGGATTCGCTGCACAGGGCCGCCCAGCCCACGTCGTGGGGGTTGCCGTAGGCCTCCCGCAGGTCCATATCAAAGGCGCGGCACCAGGAGCCGTCCGTTTTCGGGTCGTCGGAAAGCACCTGCGTTTTCAGGAAAAAGGCGGCGATCCCTCGCCAGCGGTCGTAAAAGCGCCGGTCTCCGGTGACGCGCCACGCCGTGGCAAAGCCCACCGGCAGCCAGTTGACGGAATAGAGCAGGTCCGCCACGGGGTCGCCGTTTTCCGTCAGCAGCGAGCACTCGCCGTTTGAGTCCCGGGAACAGGAGGCCTGATAGCCCGTGTCCCACTCGCAGTAGCCCCCGAAGGGATGGCGGTGGGCTTCCAGGTCTTCCGCCACCCGGTACAGCAAGTCTCTGTGCGTTGCCTCTCCCGTCGCCTGATACAGCAGGGCAAGGGGCAGGATCAGCCGGCAAAGCTCCTCCGTTTCGCTCTGTTCCCGCCGGGTGTCGGGGTACAGCTCCATGATGGTTTCAAGCCCCCGCCGGGCGGTATGCAGATACGCTTCGCTGCCGCCGCAGAGGTAGGCCAGCAGCAGGGCCGCGTGATAATAGGCGTTATAGTGGGCAGAGGGCGCGCCGTGGGCCGCTTCCGCCAGTTCGCGCAGCCCCTTTTCATCGAGGAAGGGCGCGTCCGTCCGGGGCTGTCGGCAGCCGTCCCTGGCGGTGGTCCGCACCAGAAAATCCAGCGCGCGGCACACGTCCGGAAAGCGTTTCCTGTTGCCCAGATAATAACAGTCGTACAGCGCGGGCAGCACCGCCCGTGCCGCGTCGTCCTGATAGCAGACCTCCCATCCGGTATCGGTCCAGCGCAGCATGCCGTCAAAGGGGCCGCCCTTTCTCATCATGGGGCCGAAGACCAGCCCTGTCAGGTTGTCGGCAATCGCATGGGCTTCTTTCGAACCGGAAAGACAGCCGTAGAACCGGAAGGCCCCGGCCGCTTCGCCGGTGCAGTCCGTCCGGATGGAATCCGCCGTGGCCTGCACGCCCTCCGGGTCGATGTTGTGGCGCAGCCCCTCCCGGACGCCGCCCCGGCCTTCGTCTGCCAGATAGCCGCGCAGCCAGCGGACCCCCCGCTCCACCGCCGCCCTTCGGCAGCGGTCAAAGGTCGCATCGTCGGACAGGTCCTCCGTGACGCCGTATCGCACAACGGGTTCCGGCCAACGGGACGGAGTTCCTCCCGTCAGCCATCCGGCGATGAAGGCGATCAGCCTTTTCCACGTCTGCGAGGGGGCGTACCGGGCGCGGATGAAATTGTGCAGCGTGAAGGAGGTCATCATCACGTTGTCCCCCAGCAGCCACAGCCCCGGGGCGCTGTCTTTTTGCATCTCCTCCGGGGGCGCGTTCCAGCGGCGGTGGGCGACGATATGCTCCCGGTAGGCCAGCAGCACCCGCATGCCGGGAACCGCAAACCAGGGCTTCACCATCCGGTTGCCGCCGTCGTCCAGCAGGTCGCCCACGGCAAGGCCGGGCACGCCGCCCTCCTCTTCCGGCAGCAGCGCCACGAGGCGGCTGCGGGTGGTATCCGCAGGCCCTGCGCAGTAGACGTCGGCAAAGCTTAGCAGCGCCTCCGCGAACGTGCGTTTGCCTTTTTGAAAGCACTGCGCCTCCAGCTTGTCCCGCAGGCGTGGGTCCAGCACCCCGCATTCGCCGAAAATACAGAAGCTGTCATAGCCGTCCAGCTCCGCATGGAGGGCCTCTTCAAAGGTCATCCGGGTGAGCTTTCCGCCGCAGCTTTCCAGCACCTTGCCGAGATCGGAACCCCGGTCGTTCAGCAACAGACAATTCATGCAATCACTCTTTCCGCTTCATTCTTGATTTTCGTGTTGATATTCCGTGAAACGCATTTTATTAATGCGGCAATTAAATAGTTGGAAATAAGAAAGGTTGTGCTGCCGCATTAATAAAACGATCATAACGCCGTTTTTTGCCGTTTTACGGCAAAAAGCATGGCGAAATAATACTTCGGCAATCATAAAACCGTCGTTTATCATTCCAATAATTGAATTGCCGAAGTAATATTATAACGAAAACAACGGCGGATGTCCACCTGAAAACGGAGGTTTTTTCATCTGACGATATCAAGAATATATCAGGCGCGTCTTGATTTGCGCCGCGTTTTTCGGTACAATGAAGCTATCTCAACACAAAATGACGGGGGAGAACGGCAATGAACAAACGGACGGTCTATACGGGCGACGCCCTGCGGGAGATCTCGTTTCCGCTGGGCGGGATCGGCACGGGCTGCATCGGGCTGGCGGGCAACGGCAGCCTGGTGGACTGGGAGATCTTCAACCGGCCCAACAAGGGGGGCGACAACGGCTTTTCCCACTTTGCGGTGAAGGCTGCCCGGGATGGGCGGACTCTTGACGCGCGGGTGCTGTGCGCGGACGACAACGCCCGCCTGACGGGCGAATACGGCCACGGCTACGGCGCGGGCAAGCGCAGCGTCTCCATGCAGGGGTTCCCTCACTTCCGGGAGGCGGTGTTCACGGGAACCTTCCCCGTGGCGACGGTGAAATTTGTCGACGGGACTTTTCCGGGGCAGGTGACGCTGACGGCCTTCAATCCGCTGATCCCCCGCAACGACAGGGATTCCTCCCTGCCGGCGGCGTTCTTTGAGATCGCCGTCTGCAACACCGGCGACAGTCCGCTGGAATACACCGTGGCCGGCACGCTGCGCAACCCGGCGGGGCAGTCGGTAAACGCCTTTATCCCGGCAAACAACGGCGGCGCGCTGCACCTGACGCAGCAGGCGCACGCCCCCGACAGCCCCGACTACGTGGATATGACCCTGGCGGCATGGGGGCGCGGTGATATCGGCTGTCAGGAATACTGGTACCGGGGCGGCTGGAACGACGGGCTGGAGCGCTACTGGCGCAACTTCACCGAATGCGCCGCCCTGCCGCCGAGACGTTATGAGGATTGCGGAAATCAGGATACGGGCACGCTGGCGCTGCGGTTTTTCGCCGCGCCGGGGGAGACGGTGAAGGCCCGGTTTGTGATCGCGTGGAACAAGCCTAACTGCTGTAACTACTGGAACCGCCTGACGGAGACGACGGAAGACGGGGAAGAGCGGGACGTGACGTGGAAGAACTACTACGCCACCCTGTTCCGGGATTCCGCCGAAACGGCCGCCTATGCCCTGACCCATTGGGACCGCCTTTGGGCGCAGACGCTGCGTTACCGTGACGCGCTGTTTTCCTCCTCCCTGCCCGAAGCGGCGACGGAGGCGCTGGCCTCCGCCGTGGCGGTGCTGAAAAGCCCCACGGTGCTGCGGCTGGAGGACGGCTCCTTCTACGGCTGGGAGGGCGTGTGGGAGCACGAAGGCTCCTGCGAAGGCACCTGCACCCACGTGTGGAACTACGCCTACGCCCTGTGCTTTCTGTTCCCGTCGCTGGAACGGAGCATCCGGGAGACGGATTTTACCTATAATCAGGATGAGACCGGCCGCATGGCCTTCCGGATGCAGCTTCCCCTTGGTCGGGGCAGAAGCGGCTTCCGCGCCTGCGTGGACGGGCAGATGGGCGGCGTGATCAAAACCTACCGGGAGTGGAAGCTCTGCGGCGATGATGAATGGCTGCGGCGGCTGTGGCCCCGGGTGAAAAAATCGCTGGAATACGCCTGGAGCGACGAAAACCCCGACCGCTGGGACCGGGACAGGGACGGCCTGCTGGAGGGCCGCCAGCACCACACGCTGGATATGGAGCTGTTCGGGCCCTCTTCCTGGCTGGAGGGCTTTTACCTGGCGACGCTGAAGTGCGGGGCGGAGATGGCCGCGCACTTAGGTGAAACCGACAGCGCGGCGGAGTATGAAGCGCTGTTCCGCCGGGGAAAGGAGCGCTGCGACCGGGAGCTGTTCAACGGCCGGTGGTACTGCCAGCGCATCGACCTGACGGACCGCTCGCTCCTTTCCCCCTACGCCGACGCGGCGGGCTACTGGAACGACGAATCCGGCGAGATCAAGTATCAGATCGGCGAGGGGTGTGAGATCGACCAGTGTCTGGCCCAGTGGCACGCCCATCTGTGCGGCCTCGGCGAGATCTTCGACAAGGCGCAGCTGCAAACCGCGCTGCGCAGCCTGTATCGCTATAATTTCCTGCCGGATATGCGGCGGCACTACAACACCTTCCGCCTCTTCGCCGTCAACGGCGAGACCGGCGCCATCATCTGTTCCTTCCCGGAGGGCGTCAAGGCCCCGGCCATCCCGATCCCTTACGCGCAGGAATCCATGCACGGCTTTGAATACGCGCTGGC
>CAMVNL010000022.1 GCA_947168785.1 uncultured Clostridia bacterium
ACTGATCGTCGACTTGGTGGGCCGTTACCCCGCCAACTATCTAATCAGACGCGAGTCCATCTTTCAGCGGATTGCTCCTTTGATATATCTGCCATGC
This sequence comes from uncultured Clostridia bacterium, assembly GCA_947168785.1. Classification (GTDB taxonomy): domain Bacteria; phylum Bacillota; class Clostridia; order Oscillospirales; family Acutalibacteraceae; genus RUG806. The sequence goes on from CAMVNL010000022.1 coordinate 98, forward strand.
GACAAATATATGTTATGCGGTATTAGCGTTCGTTTCCAAACGTTATCCCCCTCTGAAAGGCAGGTTACTCACGCGTTACTCACCCGTCCGCCACTAACTTTCATCACCGAAGCGAATCAGTCCGTTCGACTTGCATGTGTTAGGCACGCCGCCAGCGTTCGTCCTGAGCCAGGATCAAACTCTCTAAAAAATGGTATCTAAACTGTTCCCGAAGGAACCGTTCAAATCACTTTTCAGAGCTTCTCAAGCTCTTACGTCTTCTGACGTTAAATTAAACTCTGGATATCTCTATCCCGAATTTACTGTCGCAAGTTCTTCACTTGCTCAAAGAAAATCTCAAGGGTTCGTTCTTTGTCGTTGTTTAATTTTCAAGGTCCGCTGTGTTTTGTGCTCTCTTGCGAGTGCCTTAGTAGTTTACCACATCCGACATCGTTTGTCAAGCACTTTTTTCACTTTTTTCGGAACTTTTTTCCGCCGTCCGTTCTCGCGACTGTTCGGAGTTTTTCGTCCCTTCACCCGAGCTCCCGGACCGCTTTCCGCTGCCCGCTCTCTCAAGTGCTCGCATATATTACCACAACAGTTTGCGATTGTCAACCCCTTTTTTCTGATTTTTTTCATTTTTTTTGACTCTTTTTCGAGTCATACTATATCTTGTGTTTTTCTTGATTTTCTGCCACAAATTTCAAGATATTGACTTGACTTTTTCTCCTTTTCCCGGAAATACTATGCATATATCATTATTCTTTTATCAGGTGATTTCATGAAAACAACGCGTATTTTACACGGCCGAGGCAAAACCATTCTGTCGCTTTTGCTGTGCTTTAGCCTGCTGGCAGGCTGCCTGACGATACGTTATTCCGGCATTCAGATAAACGAAAACGCCCGTATGGCCTATTCCAAAGTGGGATCCACCGGGGAAGAGGTCAGACAGATCCAGTCCAAGCTGAAATCCCTCGGCTTCTACAACGGCACGGTGGACGGCATCTACGGCGCCAGGACGCAATCCGCCGTGAAGGCCTTTCAGAAATCCTGCGGCATCTCTGCGGACGGCATAGCAGGGCCCACTACCTTATTATATTTAGGTTTGTCGTCTTCCTCCTCCGGCATGTCCTCCTCCGACGAGTGGCTGCTGGCCAAGCTGATCGCCGCCGAGGCCCGGGGAGAAAGCTACAAGGGGCAGGTGGCCGTAGGGGCGGTGGTGCTCAACCGGGTGGCACACCCCTCTTTTCCGGATTCCGTCAGCGGCGTGATCTATCAGAAGGGGGCCTTCAGCTGCGTGAACGATTCCAACTGGAGCGTCTCCCCCAACGCCACCTCGCAGAAGGCGGCCAGGGACGCCATCAACGGCTGGGACCCCAGCGGCGGCGCGATCTATTATTATAACCCCCGCACCGCCAAAAGCCAGTGGATCCGCACCCGCCCGGTGATCTGCACCATCGGGAACCACGTGTTCTGCTCGTGACGATACGGCGCAGAAGTACGGAAAGCCGCAACATTTATTTTATTATATATATAAAATAGACCGAAGAGAAATGTTTTTACGCATTTCTTTTGGTCTTTCTTTTTGTCGGGGTTTTGTATTATTCAGGACAGCACACCGGAGGGGGAACAGGTCAGCGTCAGGGTCTTATTGACCGTTTCCACCGGAATGCCCAGCGTATAGCGTTTGGCAGTGAAGCTGCCCGTGGCGGTATTGCCGGAATGCGAGGCGGTTGATTTTGTCACCTTCCATGCGGAACCGTAAACAGTATAGGACGGGGTCGCGCTGGTGCAGGTGGCCGTGGTGCCATTATACGTAAAAGTGGCGTTCAAAGTAACCTTCCACAACAGCACATTGCTTGCATCATAATGGCTGTAACTGATCGAACCCGGCTTTGTGGCTCTGGGCGCATTTGTGGAGACTGTGGAAACTGCCACGCTTTCCGTAATTGTCGTAACACCATAGCTGCCATCCGAATAAACATCAACTGTGGAAGAAACAATATGATCCGTTGTTTCGGCAAATGCAAATAAACAAAGGGAAATCATCAATAATAAAGTAAGAATAATAGAAAGTACTTTTTTCATACTCAATCCTCCATTATGGTACTGCATCAGTGTTTGTTGCTTCACCTTCCCAAATCGTCACAACTCCATAGGCGCCTGTTTGGTCGCAACTCTTCTTCGCCGACACTGCAACTCCAACCCCCCACATCAGTAACGCGGCAATCAGGGCCACCAAAACAATCTGTTTCAGCCGCACCTTTTTGCGGATCACGCCGATATCCGTTTCCGCTAAAAAGGACTGGGCGATCTGTTCCGGCGAGCCGAAATGATTCTGAACGTCGGCCAATTGGGTAATATTGTTTTCTTCTATGTAGTTGTCGATCGAATCGGACAAATCCGCCAAAAACTGTTTTGACAGCTTTGTGCCGCACAACAGGTTAGCTTTGATTTTGCGTTTATATTTCTTGACGTCGCGCGCCAGCTCATTGCTCATGCAAACCACCCCGATCCAGAATTTTAAATATACTATCCGTCACCGTGAGGTAATCCTTTAAGATTTCCTCATAGTGTCGCTTGCCCGATTCTTCGATGTGGTAAAATTTTCTGACCCGTCGGACGCCCGCCTTTACGGTATAGCCGGTAATATATCCCGCGTCTTCCAGTTTGTACAGAATGGGGTACAACGAACCTTCGAGCATCGTATAGTCACCGTTTGTCTTTTCTTCAAACGCGTGGGTAATCTGATAACCGTACAGATCCTCTTTCAGTAAACAGTGCAAAACCAAAAGCTCCGCCGTCCCGCGTTTGAAATCGTCTTTGTTTTGACTCATCTCTTTTGTTCAACAATATGATAACATTAATTATTTTGTTTGTAAATACCTTTTCTGAAAATATATATTGACAATTAATTATTCGCATGTTATCATTAACATGAAAATGAGCTCTTTTCAAAAACAAAACTTGTATATTCTAGAAAAAATCATTGTTATACGCGGAGGCAACCATGAAAAAAATACTATTATTCTGTTCTGTTCTGATTCTGCTTTTCAGTTCGTTAGGCGTTTGGTATATGACTGCGCCGCAAAAAATGCTTCCAAAGGTTTCTCATTTTTCAAACACAGTTTCTCACGGGCAACGCACACCCTTTGATTTGCAAAACATCTTGACCGGTCACAACGGTGAAATCAACACCATCGTTTTAGCGGGCAAGATCAAACGAATCCACACCTATGACGTTTCATGGAAAAATGAACTTTCAGAGGAAGAAGGACCATTTGAAGAAAGTCTTTTGACAGTGGAAATCACAAAGGTTTTTGGAAATCATCAATATAAATCCGGCACAATCAACATCCTTTACCCCTATCCACTGGCAATTGAAGAAGCAGATGCCGCCACCTTAAATGAAGGACAGGAATATGTGTTTACAAACTGCTGGAGCATTGACGACGCTTATTCTGCCTATTGCGACAAGCAAGACCCTGCCGGCAATTGGGAAAAAGATCCCATGCTATCAAAGGCTGATGCTGTTTCCGGAGCCGTTTGGTGCAGTATTTATCCTATAGAAAATGAGACTGTTTTTATTTACCGTGATTATTTCGCAGATATGCCAGACGTTCTTGCTCAGGCACAGCCGGCAAGCGAAATAAAATCGAGGTCCATGCCAAATTTAAGCGAAGCACACAACGATACAATCATCGCATTACAATATGATGTTTTTGAGAATGCATTTATTCAGCTTTTGGAGAGGTATAATCAAAAATGAAAAAGAAAGTCGGAATAATCTCTTTTATCATCGTTTTAATCTTGATATATGCTATTCCTTGTTTTTCTCATAATATGCAAACCTGGGCAGAAAAATACGGCATTCAACGTGCCAATTTGAATCACTTTGCTCTGCATGATGAACGGCATATTGATGGGAACAAAGTTTACTACAGATTTTCGAATTCGTCCTCGCGAACTGCATACAAAACCGCGGTTGCCAGTGCTATCAACTCGTGGTGTGGAATAATCAGCGGAGAAGAGGCTTCCTCGTTATATGCTGCACATGTAAAGCTTATCTACAAAAGCACAGTCAGTCCGGATGGCTATAGCGGTCTTACTGCTATAGAACCAAAAACATCAACGAATTATCATATCCGCAAAAACAGAATTTCAAAGGATGCAACGATAACGTTTTATTATCATCAAAATGAGAACAGAAAAATGACAGCCGCCCATGAATTAGGGCATTTATGGGGGATAGAAGATTTATACAACTTCTGGGGATCATTTCTGTCCACCGTCAGTATTTATGGAGGATCAGCTTCATCTTTTTCTGCGCCCACAAGAAGTGATAGAAACGCTCTAAGAATCGGTGCAAAGGATTTTTGGTTTGAAACAGATGCGGTTTGGTTTTATCACAAAGACGCTACCCATAAATACTTAAGAGCCGACGTAGATCAAGATGGAAGTATTACATCTGCCGACGCACGATTAGTCTTAAGATATTCTGTTCTGTTGGAAACGCCTACTGATTTACAAAAAAAATTAGCTGATGTAGATGGAGATGGGGAGATTACTTCGGCAGACGCTCGTGAAGTAAATAGATACTCGGTCGGATTAATTTTAAAATTTCCTGCGGACAATCTTGAATTTGGATAAACAGACAACGAATAGAATCTTTCCTTTTATAAAACGGAGCATAGCGGAACTGGCCACTTTGCCCCGTTTTTTCAATATGCCAGGTTTCACGATCAGAACAGCGAAAAAACAAGAATTGCCCTTTACAATCCGTGTTCCGCCGTGATATGATAACTTTACAATTATATTTATAGGCGGGTACGGATATGGGCAAAGCGAAAAAATTCATCGACAAGATCTGGTACGGCACCGGGGCCATCGGGCTGGACCTGAGCTACGGCATGTTTTACAGCTTTTTGAACAAGTATCTGACGGACGTGCTGAAGCTGAAGGCCAACTTCCTGCTGATCCTGACGCCCATCGCGCGGATCTGGGACGGCGTCAACGACCCCATGATGGGCACCATCGTGGACAACACCCACACGCGGATGGGCAAATACCGGCCGTGGATTCTGCGGGGCGCGCTGATGAACGCCGTGGTGCTGGCGCTGCTGTTCAACAACCCTGGCATTCCGACGAACGGCCCGTGGATCTACGTCTATATCGCGGTGCTCTACATCGGCTGGGGCATGACCAATACGCTGGCGGATATCCCCTATTGGTCCATGGTGCCCAGCTTCACCACCGACCCCAAGGAGCGGTCGCTGATCGCCACCATCGCCCGGACCTTCTCCGGCCTCGGCCAGGGCATCATCACCATCGGCGCGCCGCTGGCGATGAAATATATCAGCGTGACGGAGGCGGTCAACGATAAAGGGGAGCTTGTAAAGGCGTGGGACACCCGCAGCTTTTCCGTCATCTCCCTCTGCGCCGCGGCGGGCCTCATTTTCTTCGCCTGCCTTTCCGTGTTCAAAACCAAAGAGACGGTCTTCACCGAGGCGAAGGAAAAGTTCTCCTTCAAAAAGATCGTCAACATCGCCAAAAACAACGACCAGCTGCGGGTGTTCATGCTGTTCGCCATGCTCTCCAACGCGGGCTTTTATATGATTTCCGGCGTGGGCGTTTACTTCTTTGACGTGTGCGTGGGCGACGCCAGCCGTCAGGGGCTGTTCAACACCTTCGGCGCGGCGGGCTCCATTCTCGGCCTGCTGGTCATTCCCATCGGGCTGAAGTTCACCACCCGGCGGCGGACCTATCAGTTCTCCCTGGGCCTTGCCGCCTTCGGCTTCCTCGGCATGCTGCTGGGGGCGAAGGCCTTCGATTCCCTGCTGATGCTCAACGTCTTCAACCTGCTGGCGCAGATCGGCACGGCGGCCATGTTCGTGTCCCAGACCGTCTTTTTGGCGGACATCGTGGACTACGGCGAGGTGAAGATGGGCTTCCGGGCGGAATCCGTCACCTTCTCCATGAAGGGCTTTTTGCAGAAGATGGCCTACACGCTGCAGACCATCATTCTCTACGCCGGGATGATGATCAGCGGCTACGACGAGTCGCTGCACGGCGCCAACTCCGCCGGGGTGAAGGCCTCCTTTGACCTGATGATGCTGGTGATACCGGCGGTGCTGATGATCGTCTCGCTGCTGATCTTCACCACCCGGTTCAGGCTGCACGGCAAATATATGGAGGAGATCACCGCCAAGGTGCAGGCCGCCCGGGAGAGCCGCTTGGCGGAGGCCGGGGAGGAAGCCTGATGGAGACAATGGCCGAGCGCCCCGCCGTGCGCTATTATGAGGGGCAGGGGCGATTCCGGGGCTTTACGGGCAACGGGCTGAAGCTCTTTGCCATGGCGATCATGCTGATCGACCATATCGCCTTTTCATGGAACGTCAGCGACGTTTCTTACGACGTCTATTATCTGATGCGGGTCGTCGGGCGGTTCGCCTTCCCGATCTTCGCCTATATGATCGCGGTGGGGGCCCGCCACACCCACGATATCAAAAAATATCTGCTGCGGCTGCTGGCGTTCGCCTTTCTTTCGGAGGTCCCCTTCGACAAGGCCTTCGGCTTCGCCGGTGAGGGACAGCTTGTGGAGCTGGAACACCAGAACGTGTTTTTCACGCTGCTGCTGGGGCTGCTGGCACTGGCGTTTTTGCAGTTCTTCCAAAAACGCCTGGGGCGGTTCTATATGGTCCCGGCGGTTGCCGTGCTGCTGCTGTTGATGCTGGCGGCAAGCTTCCTGAACACGGACTACGCCGACATGGGCGTGCTGAGCATCTTCCTGTTCTACGTGGCCGCGGATAAGAAGCCCGGCGCAAAGGCCGCGCTCTTCGCGCTGGCCATCATAGTGCTGGCCTTCGACTGGCAGGTGATCGTCAACACCATTGAGCTGTTCGCGCTGGTCTCGCTGATCCCGATCCTGCTGCACAACGGGCAGCGCGGCGCAAAGATGAACAAGTGGGTCTTTTACGCCTTCTACCCCGGCCACCTGCTGCTGCTTTGGCTGATCGGCCGGTTTCTGCTGCACGTGATCTGAAAGAGGCGGCGGACGCGGCGGCAACGCGGACGACGGTAACGGCATTGGGGTTATCACACTGATGCCTCCCGACAAGCCGCCCCTTTCAAGCAAAAAAAGGATCTCTGAACAATTCCGTTCGGAGATCCTTGATTTTTTCGTTTTTGTAAGGGGAGCTTGCGGTCAGCCGCCGATAAAGCCCGCCAGCGTGGTGGCGCCGGTCTCATAACCTACCGCCGTGCGCAGCGCCCAACGGGCGTCCTGCGGGGAGATCTTTCCGTCGAAATCAAGATCGGCCGCGCGGACTTCCCGGCCCGTTTCCAGCGTATCGATACCGACGCATGCCCGCAGCAGGATACGGGCGTCGACAGGCGTGACCTTTCCGTCGCCATCCAGATCGCCGGGCAGCACCAGCGTAAGGATCTGCTCTTCGGTCACCGTCTCGGCGCCTGCGGGGACCAGCCGCAGGTCAGAGCCGTCCGCGCTTGCCTCGGATTCATAGATATAACCGGGGAAGGCGTCGAACAGGGCTTCCTCCGTCACGGTGGAGGCGATATAGACGAAGCCGTCCTTCTGCTGCACGATCTCGCCGGTATCCACCATGGCGGCGGGATCGAGCTTTTCCTTCACGTCCTTGCGGATCACGTTGCCGCAGTTCACGCATTTGTATTTGATAAAGCCGTAGGCGTTCTGCTGCGGCGCGATCATTTCCACCGTATAGATGTGGGCCTCCAGCGGCTGGGCTTCCACGCAGGTAAACCCGCAGTCGGCGCAGCGCAGCAGTTTTTCACCGTGAACGGCGCAGGTGGAGGCGCTTCTGACCTCTTCCGTGAAGCGGTGCGTCGGCGCGGAAAAGCTCCACACCTGCGCGGCGGAACCGTTATACGCCGCCAGAACGACCGTATCGTCCTTCGCCGTCAGCACCAGGGAGGGATCCTCGGCGCTGCGGATCACATAGCCGCCCGCCACAGGCTCCGGCAGCCATGCCGTCTTTTCATTTTCACCGCAGGCGATGGAGACCGCCACGCCGTTCTCTGTCAATTCCGCCAGAGCGGCCGCCGTCTCTTTGTGTTCCTTCGTCAGGGTATAGAGGGCCGCGTCCGCGTCGGTTTCCGAAACGGTCCGGGCCGCCTTGCCGAGATAAAGACCGGTGAGGACGTTGTAAACGCCGTATCGGCCCTCGGTCAACTCATGATAGACCACGGAATCGCCGCCGCGCATCACTTCATCATAGGAAACGGCGTGATAGATGCCGCTGATGGTCCAGCCGGATTTGCTGAACGCGCGGTTATACATGACGCCGTTCTGCGAATCGCCGTTGCTGTCGTAGACGTAATAGTTGTTCGCGTCCTCCCAGAGATAGATCGCGGAATGCCGGCCGCCGTTCAGCTTGATGAAGTCCCCCAGCACCGGGGTCTCGGCGCTCTGCAGGTGCCAGTAGCGCTCGCCGAACAGATAGTAGAACACGTAGTTGGCAAAGGCCCGGCAGGACCAGCTTTCGGCGTCGCTGCCCGCGACCACGTCCGCGCCGGAGGGAAGACCGCCCCGGGAGGGGATCAGGGACAGGCGGCAGTTATCGCTCTGATTGGAATAACAGGCGTTGCCGTCCACGGTAAAGAACGTACCGGTATCGTAAACCGCTCTGAGCTCATCCAGTTTTTTCTGTACAACGTTGGCGGAGGCTGTCGCCGGAAAAACGAAGGGCGCCGCCGCGGCAACGATCGCAACGGCCATCACCGCCGCGAGGATCTGTTTTATATGTTTCATAAAAAATAATACTCCTGGAAAAAATCGGGATTCATTCTACACCAAACGGACCGTTTTGTCAAGTGAAGCACTTTCATTTTAGACCTTCGTTGTTAAAACTTACTTAAAAAACCGAAAAATTGTTCACGTTCAACGGAATCTTATCCCGCCTGATATTTCCTTAATGGACAAAAAAAGCACAGGCGAACGTCTGCCCGCCTGTGTCAAAGATCCGGTTCAATTGTCTGTGCGCGCTTATTTGCCCACTTTCATCTGCTCTTCCGCCAGGGCCTCGACGGCCTCTTTGTCGCCGCTGGAGACCACGGCGGCGGCGTCTTTTCTGCGCTGCAGCAGCTCCGCGTACATGCGCTCTTTCTTCTTGCCGTGCAGGTCGTAGAACAGCATGGGGAAGATGCCCAGCGCCCCGGTGACGGCGGGCACGATGGTGAACATGGCGAAGAGATAGAACTTCACGTAGTCCGGCTGCTCGCGGCCGCTGGTGTAGGCGTCCTGATCGTAGCCCACCCACTTTTTCAGGGCGGTGGTGACAACGGTGCTGGCGCTGCCGGCCACCTTTTGGGCAAGGCCCTTGGCGACGGAGGTCATGGCCTCGGTGCGGTAGCCGTTCTTCCACTCGCAGTAGTCCATGGATTCGTTATAAAGCTCGGTGCCGATGACGGAACGCAGGCCGTAGAACAGGGTCCACAGCACCTCCCAGGTGGCCATGATAAAGAACATGGCCAGCTTGGAGCGGAACAGGCCGCCCTTGAAGGTCTTGGGGTTGAACCCGATGCAGCCGAGACCGAACACGCCCAGCAGCAGGAAATTGTTGATGTAGTGGCTGACGATATACAGCAGCCGGCTGGAGAAGTGACGACGGAACCAGGGCACGTAGGAGAAGGACACCGGCGATAGCGGCGCGGCGGGGATACCCGCGATCAGCGTCATGGAGCCGAAGTGGAGCACGTCCTGGTAATAGATGGTCTTGCTGCCGCCGATGCCGAAGCCGGAAAGGAAATCCGACAGGGTGAGCAGCAGGATGGGCTTGTTGTTGGCGATGGACTTCAGGGAGCTCATCACGCTGGGGGATTTGATGGACTGCATGATGCGCTCGCGGGAATTCATGAAGAACCAGAGGCTCATGCCGCTGGAGAGGAGCGTGGTAAGGGTGCCCATGCCCACGAAGGCGGCGAGGAACTGGCCCTCGATGGTGCCCTTTTTGATCTTCTTGTTGTCGATCAGGTCCAGCAGCACCGTCATGATCTGCTCCGGCAGCTTTTCGCCGAAGGTGCCCGAGGCGAAGTTGGCGATGGTGATGAGCCTTGTGCGGTCAACAGGGTGCGGCGTGATGGTGGACAAAAGCCCCGTGCGGGCGATGGCCTGGAAGGTGCCCACCCCCTCGCGGATGATGGCCAGCACCAGGTAGAAGACGAACTTCACCATCGACTTGGAGGACAGCCCGCCGAACAGAATGGGCTGGAACCAGTACAGCAGCGTAAGAATACAGCCGGGCACCGCCAGCAGCATCAGATAGGGCTTGAACTTGCCCCAGCGGGTGCGGGTCTTTTCCACAATGGCGGCGGTGAACACGTCGTTCACGATGTCCCAGATGCTGTTGATGAACTTGGCGACGGTCTGCAGGCCGAGATCCACCTTCAGGATGCTGGTGATAAAACGCTCGTCAAAGACGTTGATGTTCAGGCTCTGGGCGGCGTCCCACAGGACGAAGCCCACCGTCTCCTTCGTGCCGACGTAGCGCCGGTTTTCGTATACGTAATGCAGTTGTTCTTCCGAAAACTCCTGCTCGTTTGCCAAGGGCTCGTTTGCCAAAATCAGTTCCCCCTTTTTCCTGACTTCCGATCAAAACAATCAATCGTTGTCATCTGTTCATTGCGTATCAGATAACAATTCAGTTTATCATACCATGTCCGGCGGGGGTTTTCAAGTGTTTCGGATTTAACGCCCCGATTTTGGGCGATAATGCACAAATCGGGGCGTTCGTTTTTGTCATATTTCATATTGCTGCGGGCGGGCAGAAGAACCCGACCGGGGCGTCACGCCGGCAGCGTGGCGGTGATGGTAAACAAGCCCTCGTCGGAAAGCTCGGCTTTGATCTTGCCGCCGTGCTGCTCCGTGATGGCCTTGGCGGTGGAAAGCCCGATGCCGTGGCCGCCGGTCTCGGAGTTGCGGGATCGGTCCGCCCGGTCAAACCGGTCGAAGATGCGGCCCATATCCTCCTTGGTCACGTTGCCCGCGGTGGGATTTGCCACGGAGAACACGATATGACGGCCCTGCCGGCCGAGGCGCACGGTCACTTCCCCGCCGGGGGAGGCGTATTTCACCGCGTTATCCAGCAGCAGGGTGAACAGCCGGCTGACGGTCTCCGCGTTGCCGTGCATGACGACGCCGGGGCGGATCTCCGCCCGAAGCGTCTTGCCCTCCGCCTGCGCCAGATGGGCAAAGGCGGGGGTCAGCTCCTCCGCCAGGTCCGTGACGGAGAAGTCCTCTTTTTTCAGCGCCGCCTCGTCCTCCTCCATGCGGGCCAGGTACACCAGCTTTTCCGTCAGCGCCTTCAGCCGCTTGGTCTGCCCCCGGATATCGTCAAGGCTTTCGTTGTCGCCCAGGTCGCACTCCAGCAGATCCACGTTGGCGTTGATCACCGTCAGGGGCGTTTTGATCTCGTGGCCCGCGTCCGTAATGAACCGCTTCTGCTTTTCATAGCTTTCCGCGATGGGGCGAATCATGCGGCCGGAGAGGAAATAGACGATGACGAACACCGCGGCAAAGCCGAGAAACGCCATGCCCGCGCTGGCGAAGAGGAAGTAGCGGAAATTTTCCAGCCCGTGGCGGCTGTCAAGGAAGGTGATCTTCGCGCAGCCGTCCGCCCCGCGTGAAACGGCGTAGCGGTAAATGCCGTAAAAGCCCTTCTCTCTGCCGGAAGAGAGCGCCTCCCGCGCCATCGTCACCGCGCCTTCGCTGTCAACGGAGGCGATGCGGCCCGTATCCACCAGCGCCACGCCGCCGTCTTCTTTTATCACCACGAAGAAAAAGCGCGATTCGTAGGGGGTCTCGTCGTTGATGCGCTTGGGCTTCTCCCAGTGCATGCCGGGCGCCGCGTCGGTGGGGGTATGCTTCTCTTTTTTATCCTCCGGGAATTTGCCGTCGTTCTGGCTGAGGTAAAGCAGCACCTCGTCGGCGTTTTCCACGACGAAGTGATAATTGATCAGGTTCATGCCGGCGACGACCACCGTCAACAGCGCCAGAAGCGAGGTCATCGTCAGCAGCACGACCTTTTTCCGCAGCTTTTTAATCATGGATCTCCTCCAGCGAATACCCGGCGTTGCGGGCCACCTTGATGGCGACGTTCGCCCCGAGAGACGTGAGCTTTTTGCGCAGGTTGGAGATATAGACCCACACCACGTTGATCTCGCTTTCGCTGTCAAAGCCCCAGATGCGCTCCATCAGCCGCTCGGCGGAAAAGAGCTGGCGGGGGTTGGACATAAACAGCTCCATCAGCTGATATTCCTTGTTGGCCAGCCGGATGGTCCCGGCGGGGGAGGACAGCTCGAAGGTGGTGCGGTCCAGCGTCAGGTTGCCCGCGGCGATGCGGGAATCCTGCGAAACCGCGGTGCGGGTGGCCGCCCGGATGCGGGCCAGCAGCTCCTTCGTCTCAAAGGGCTTGGTGAGATAGTCGTTGGCGCCGCTGTCCAGCCCCAGCACCTTGTCGTCGGTCTCCGACTTGGCGGTCAGCATGATCACCGGGATAGCGTCGCCGCCCGCCCGCAGCTCCTTCAGCACGGTGATGCCGTCCTTTTTCGGCATCATGATGTCGAGAATAGCCAGATCGTAGTTGCCGCCCTCCAGATACAGCAGGGCGTCCTCGCCGTCGTGGACCGCGTCCACGGAATAGTTGTTCTTTTCCAGCAGCTTGCTCAGCGCCTTCGCCAGGGGCTTTTCGTCTTCCGCCAATAAAATCCGCATAAAACCTTCCTCTTTCCGTTTGTCCTTGCATTTATTTTACCGTTCAAATTTAATTG
>CAMVNL010000023.1 GCA_947168785.1 uncultured Clostridia bacterium
AGAAGTGTTGCAAGAATCAACATGTATCAAATACTTGACACCATAAAAGTGGATATTATATCGGGAGGTTTATCTTTTGGCAAGGTTTTTCGGGCTTGCTTTGAGCTCGCCCATTCTGGCTTTGCTAAAGCCTTTTCTCTCCCCCGGTAGAACCGGGGGTTTATTTCCACGTCTGAAGACACCAAAAAAAAAGCCGCCGGGTTGACCATGATGGTCACCGGCGGCGTGGTTTCTTCTTTGGCGGGTAAAGACCGTGGGAAAATGATTAATAATGGTGGGCACACACTCCATTCTCCTTATTTCTGATGTGGTGGAGGTGTTCTCATTTGAGTGACCTCCAGTTATTCCAGATCCTTGAGCACCTTGACTGCGACCCCTTGTATCTCACAATTGTCGACGTAGATATCGTCCATGTGAGAATTCTCCGGGTGCAGGCGAATGCGATGCTTCGACGGTTCCGGATAGAACCTTTTGAGCGTCGCTTCGTCTTCCATGAGTGCAACAACGATCTGTCCATCGTCTGCAGAGCTCTGCTGCCGGATCAAAACAAGATCCCCATCTTCGATGCCTGATTCGATCATGGAATCTCCGTAGGCACGAAGAAGGAAGAAATCACCTTGGCCGAACAGCGCCACAGGGAGACGGATGTATTCCTCGATGTTTTCCTCCGCATATTTCGGGATACCGCAGGCGATTCTGCCGAGAACGGGGACTCGGATAGCCTGCATCTTCGTTTTTGTGGAGGTCATCGTGATATGATAGTTGCTCCCAAGAACTGTTCTACGTCCATTCCAAATAATGCATTCTCTGTGGTTTGAACCGTATTTATTTCCTCCGTTGTTTTTATAACTCTCACTTCGGCCATACCCTTTACTCTCCTTCGTTTATAATGCTTCTTGTCCTGTAATATCCGCTATGTGTTGGTAGTATTGGTAGTTAACGTTCTCTGGGGAGAGAACCTTCATCTTGTTCCCGAATTGAGCCAGCCAGCCGAAAAATGTCGGGCTGACCTGCACATGTACCGTCGCAGCACAGGTGGTATCGTCTACTGGCATCATCGGCGTGTCCTCGCCGAATTTATCGAACACCGGCCCGATCAGCAATTTGTCAAATTGCAGAACCACGGATTCCTGTTCACCACCGAACATCTTGAAGACCTGCTCCGTGTATTCGGCTACGCTGTTGATCCGCTCCAACGCCTCATCCGACAGAACCGATTCCTCAACGACCTCAACATGATCCATCCGGTCGATCCTGTAGTTGGCCGTCGTTCCGGGGTGTTTGCTGTTGTAGCCCATCAGGTAGTAGTTATCCTCATTGAATATGAGGGCGACCGGTTCAATGTAGTAACGCTTCTTTTGACCGGTTGCCGTAACGACGTAGTCGCGGCCTGCCTTTTCGTTCAGATGGAAGTAGTGGAAGGCGATCTTCTTCTTTCGCACGATCGCATCCTCGATACTGTCCACCGTATAGAGAATTGCTTCGTTTGTATGCTTGCGCGTGTTGAAGCAAACCATGTTTTTCATCAGCAGCTCTGCCCGGTGCGACCCGCCAAGAGCGACGACCTTTGTAACCATCTCTGCCGTTTTCTTTTCGGTCACGAAGCTGGCTGCCTGTAACGCGTCAATCAGGATTTTGATTTCCGGCACAGAAAGATCGTGCTCCGGAACATAATAAAACTTTTCTTTATCCTTCAGAAAACTCATGATTTCAAATCCGTTTTCCTGCAGTACTTCAATATCCAAACTGAGCGTTCTCACGTTGCTGGAAATGCCCATCTCATTGAGCCTTCTGCAAAGCTCGACACGTGAGATCGGATGGTTCTCATCGGTTTCTTTTCGCAGCAGCTCGTAAAGCTTCAACAGCTTGATTTTTTGCATGTTGGCAGCCACGCTGGAACCCCTCCTTGATCTGGATACAATTATTCAAATTATTATACCATAAAACTCCAGATGATGCAAGGATTAAGCGTAATCAAATAATTACCTGACGACTTTTTTTGCTTTTTTTGGTTCGAATCTCTTCACGTTCATCCTTTTACACTTTCTTTGCAGTGTTAAAGAAAGAAACGTACAAGAAAAACCTCTTTTGCCATGGCAGACAAAAGAGGTTTCTGCTTTTATCGTTTTTATACTCACGTTCTGCCGCGATACGGAACCGATCTGACCGGGCTTTCCGCATCCGGCGTTCCGCCCGCTCTGCCAACCGCCTTTTTCAGCTGCACGCCGTCCGGATGGCTTACGGAACAGCTTTCGGGGGTAAACCTGAAAACGAGCGCGTCAAAGGCAATTTCGCATACGCCGTATCCGAGGTCTGTGAACACATAGTCGTTTCCGTGAAAAGGCTTGCCGGTCAGTTCACATAGCGGATAGATACCGGCGAGCACACCGTTTCCGGACTGCCGATTGCCGTCAAGCACACGGTCGGTTTCATAAACGATATCGTCTGTGGTGCAAAGCTTTGTGAGATAAGGGTCGGCGGAATCCTCATTGAATGTGTAGACATCTCTGATCCTGATTCCGTTTTCGTCCGAAAAAACATTGATTCTGTAATAACGGGAGCTGTACCAGAAAGAGCATTTGCCGCCGTCGTCCCACGCGGTGTGCGCCGAAATTGCGGATGCGGGTGTGATTTCATATACAGCCGAGAATCTTCTGCCGGTTTCGCCGAGCGTCAGAATTTCTATTTTCCCCTGCCGGCTGAGTTCTTCAAATCTCCCGAACTGGTATTCGAGACCACTCGCCATGCCTTCCCAGCCGAAGGAGTTCTCCTGACCGGCCTGCGCATAGCCGAAAGAGAGACATTCTCCGTTGAAATTCTCGCGCAGGTACCAATCCACCCAGACGGGGTTGCAGCCGCCGTTTCCGCTTGCGGGCTCCAGGGTGATCAAGCCCTGCATTGTGTCATACTGGCCGTCAATGTTGCGCCCTAAATCATACTGATAAACAGGATCTGAGCCAAGCATTCTGAAAATGGGAACGGAGAGCTGGTTTTCTTTTGTTGCCGCAGGTACAAAGAAATTCTTTTTTGAGGGATAATATGCCTGGCCGTAGTAACCGCCCCAAAGCGTGTAGCCGTCCGTTCCGAATTGCTCTTTGCAGCAGCACAGGGCGTCAAGGCCGTATCGCTCGTCGGCGTGATTGATACAGATCGTGTCAAGCACCCATGCACCCATCACGCGCGGATAACTGCCGAATACTTCTTTGAATTTGCCAAAAAGGCAGTCGGTCATTTTGATTCTTGCCTCGGGATCGTATCCCTGCGGCAGATCGTGCTGCGCGTGCCAATCCCAGGAAAAGCGGCCAGTCCATGTTTCACCGACCGCTTCACACAGTGGCTGCACAACTTCGAACCAGATGCCGAATTCAAACTGCGCCGGATCAAGGCTCTTCAGGAAATCCGTATATTCAGGGCTGATCAGAGCGTCATACTGCAGCAGGAATGTGCCCCTGAGCTTGTGCTTCTGCATCAGCTCAGCCTGCTTTTTCACAGGTGTAAGAAGGTCAACCGGCTCTCTGGGCTCAACAGCTCTGATAAAATTGATGATATTTATGATTTGCGGACGCATAGCGATGATTCTCCTTCCCTTTTTCGTTTCTTATTCTTTTCTCTGTGATTGCTTTTGCAAAGCGGCTTTCAGAGCCGGTTCCAGTGTCTTCGCCATACAGTAAAAGCCGAGGTCGTTCGGGTGGCAGTTGTCCACGGTGCCGGAATCGCCGCCGAACAGGCGCAGCATCTCTGTGCCGTCGAAAAATTTAACGTTCTGATCTCCGGCCTTCACCGCCGCTTCCCACGTCCGCCGAACGATATCGCGGCGAAGCAGTTCTTCTTCGTTCGGATTCGGCTGCGGGCGCGAAAGCAAAAGCACCGGAAGCGTCGGCTGCTTTTCGCGGACGGTACGGAAAAACGCCGCGTGGGTCGCCTCAAGGTACGCCGGGTCGGGCGCGTTGTGGTCATAGTCCAGCACGAAAGCGGACATAGAGAGTCCGGCGATGTATTGCGCTAAGCAGGCCTCTCCCCGCGCGCTGCCGGAAAAGCCAAGATTCAGGTGGTCGCAGGACAGAAGCCGCGAAAGGATGTTTTGATAGGCGTTGCCCGGGCGGGACGCGCATCCCCCCTGCGTGATGGAGGAACCGTAGTACACCACCGGCGCCGTCGTCCGATAGGCAGACGCCCTGCCCAGCTTACTGCCCGCCGGAAAGCCGAGTTCAAGCCGCGTGACGCCGCTGTAAAGCGGAAAATGCACAGTGATTTCCCGCATGCCGCCGGATCCGAGCTGCAGCTGAGACGTGTACCCGTTCTCCAGATCCATCGGCGGGATGAAGGTTCCGCGGTAAACGCCGTCGGCGTAAAGGTCAAAACCGGCGCTGCCAGTGAACGCAAAATGCGGCATTCGGGTTACGCAGCGCATTGCGGCACGCAGAATCACCCGATCTGCGTCTGTCCGAAAGCGGACGCGCCCGCCCGCTGTGTTCAGGCTCAGAAACTGAACGCCGATGTTGGTCGCGGCGGCCAGCGCGTGCGGAATCCGGTAATACCCTTCTTCATCCCGCAGCAGCCCATGCACCGTGAACGGCGGCTGCGCGACGTCAAAAAACACGGTTTCCGTTTCATCCGGCACAGTCACAACAAAGTTTTCGTCAAGCGCTTCGATCCGCATGAAAATCCTTCCTCCGTCTTAAAAATCAAGAATGCCTGATCAGTCTCACCTGTCAACCAGCCCTCTGGGATCAGCACTTCTGATAAAACTGATGATTTAATAATAATTTAAAATATTATACCATAAAAATCCAGATGATGCAAAGATTAAGCGTAATCAAATAATCACTCTGTAAAAACTTTTCTGCTTTTTTGGTTCGAATCTCTTCATGTCCATCCTTTTACGATTTCTTTGCAGCGTAAAGAAACGTAAAAAGTACACCAGCGATTTTGACCTTTTTCGAAGCCTGAACGTAAAAAATCGAGCTCCAAAGCAGTTGACTGACCGCTCTGAAGCCCGATTTTACCGTATTTTGCCTATATTATCGCCTTATATTTCCAAAATGACATGAAAAACCTCTTTTGCCGTGGTAGACAAAAGAGGTTTTTACTATGGCTGTTACGTACTAAAAAGATCCGCTTTGATTCTGCTGTAAAAATGATTGCGAAATCAAATGATCGTCATCTTCTGCCGAAAAGGTGGGCGAAGAAATACAGGATGGAGTGGAAAAACCGGATGAGCCTGCCAAAGAAGGACGTGCCGTGATCCGTGTTGTCCCACTTGCAGAGATTGTCTCCCGCTTGCGTGTCGGGCGCTGAGGGATAGATGGGCTCTGTGGGATCAGTGGGCTCTGTGGGGTCGGTGGGCCCTGTGGGATCAGTGGGCTCTGTGGGATCAGTGGGCTCTGTGGGATCAGTGGGATCGGTAGGCTCCGAGGGGTCAGTAGGCGTTGTGGGGTCATCGGGTCCGCCGGTGGCGGGGAGAACTTCCGTTTTGACGTCGGTATAGACCTCTCCGCCGAATTGGGTCGAGGCGGTATAGGTCTTTTCGCCTGTCTCAGTGGCGGTGGGCTGTCTGGTCACCGTGCTTGTCACGGTAACGGCGGGCATCTGCGTGTCGTCGCCGTTTTTGCAGGTGAAGGCAACGGCAGCGGTAAAGTCCTCTGTCCAGCTCCACACGGGATCCCCGTAGACGTGGCCGGCGGTATTCGGAAGCGAGACGGTTTTTTCCTCGCTTTGCCCGTCATAGGAGGCTGTGCAAACGGTATATGCGTCGGTTTCACAGGACGCCTCATGCTCCTCCCGGGACATTTCGGCGGCCGCGAAGGTCACATGCGCAGCGTTGTTGACACAGACGAGCTTTGCCTCGGCGGTCATGCCGTCCTCGCTCCACACGAAGGAATCAAACTGATAATCGTGGTTCAGTTTTGTGTTTTCCACAGCGAGTTCTTCCGTTTCGGCGGTATAGATCCCGCCGTCGAATTCCACGGCGGCCAGATATTTGATGAGCTGATCGTTCTCGCAGTCGGCGGGAGAAACCTGAGAAAACAGAGGGCTGACGTCTGTTGCGGTCTGCTCGTCGCCGCAAGCGCAGGTGAACACGGCTGTGGCGCTGCTGTGATCCGTTGCCCAACGCCATGCGGGAGTTCCGTAGGTATGTTTATGGGGCGGATCCACCCAGACGGGGTAGAGTTTGATATTCTTCGTAAACGCGTAAGCGTCGCCTGCTTCCAGAATGTCGCCGGCGGTTTGGGAATCCACCCGCCAGGAACCGAACGCCTTGCCTTCGGGCGCTTCAAAGGGACATTCCGGCGCGGTGAACGCGGAAGGATCCACAAGCATTGTAGTGTGTTCGTTGTCCGTTTTGCCATACAGGGTGACGTTCGCTTTGATCAGGACACCGAGCTCTATGGGCTCCGCAAAGCTGCCGAGGGGAAGGTAATCTCTGTAGTTTTCCACATAGTAGTAAACGGTGTGCTGACCCGCAGAAGCGGCCTGGATTTTTTTCCCGAAGGGCTGGGAAGGCGGAAGATCGGCGCTGTAGATCGAATGATAGGCGGATTCTTCTTTTGAATCCACGGCGTATTGGATAATGCCGCCCTCCACGCCTTCAAAGGTGGCGATCGTCTGATTGCTGCCGTTGTAAACAAGGTCTTTGCCAGAGAGCACTTTCACTTCAGCCGTTTTTTTAGTAACCGAATAGGCCGTCGTGATCGTCACGCTCTGTTGTGAGCCGGTGATCGTGACCGAAGCGGTATAATCGCCGGCTTCGGAGGGATTCAGTCCCTCATAGGGCGCGCCGTCCCTGGTATAGTGAATGCCGGAGACGTTCAGCTCGCTGAACTGATAGCTCGGCGCGGTCAGCTCGGCTCTGTAATAACTGCCGTTGCTGTAAACTTTGTCCTCAGACGTCAGGGTATACGTCAGCGCGGTATGATCGCCCAGCGGGCAGCCTTCGTTCACGCAATGCGCGTATGCCGTATCCGTGCGCCTCGGGGCAAGCTCCACCGCGAAGGAATGGTCGTGAACGGCGAAGATAGCTTCTCCGTCATCGTCTGTGCCGATGAAAAACCGGTCGTCGTTGTCGCGGTCGCTGAAGAAGGATTCCGACGCGGGGGTACCGGCGTTGTCGGCACCGTACCCGGAGGTAAAGACGATCGCGCCGTTGTAAGGCTCGTTTTCGGTATAAACGCCCACGCGTGCACCGCGCAGCTCACCTGTTACGTTGATTTTGGAGGAACCGGCAAGGAAAACACTGCCGTATTCGTTGTCCGTGATCACCGGACTGCCGGAAATATTGATACTGCTGCGTCCGCTCACGTTCACGCCCCAGATCGCGTTCTGACAGATCTGCGCGCTGCCGGACAGATTGAAAACGCTTTCGGCGTCGAGCGACACGCCGGTTCCAGTGTTGTTCCGGATGACGCCGCCGTTCATATGGAACGTTCCGCCCCAGTTGTTCACAGCGGCTTGCATTTCGGGTGTGTTGATGATGGAGCCGCCGTTCATATGGAACGTTCCGCCTTCAAGATAAATGGCGCCCTTGCTGCTGACGAAGGAATCGAAGCAGACATCCCAGGTGCTCAGCGTTCCGCCCTCTGTGACGTTGACGGATATGTTGGACGCGCCGACGAGTCTGCCGCCGCCGTCGCCGTAAAGATTCAGCTTGCCGCCGCTGTTTACGAATATGTTGGTGTCCGGGTTATAACCGCGCTTGCTGAACGTCACGGTATGGCCGAACAGACAGAGGTTCAATTCCCCTGTAATGGTCCACGGACCGTTCGCCCATGCCACGTCGTTGGCAAGAAAATAGTTTCCGCTTGTGGGCAGACTGTCCGTGTCTGTCCAGCGGGTAAACCGAACGCCGTTGTGCTCGTGCAGCTCGGAGATGGAGGCCGTGACGACAGCCGGATCGTCTTTGCTGTTGACGCTCTCGTAACCGGGGCTTTCGAAATACCACTCGATCGTATAGTCTCCCGATTCTTTCGCCTCAGGCAGACGGTAGCTCCAGTCGCCGCCGTTGACACGATAACGGATCAGACCGTATTCCATCACGTCCGTTGCCTCAACCAAAGGCTGGTCGGCGTTGGTCAGCGGAAGGTTTTCCAGTCCGGTGACCGTGATCGCGGGCGCCGCGCCTTTGACGATGCGGATCGTTTGCGTCATGACGACGGTATCGCCCTGGCCCCGGACGGGTGCGACCGTGGCTTTGGCCGTATATTCGCCCACGTCGACAGGGGCGGTCTCCAGCTTCGCGCCGGTTTCGTCGTAATATGTGACCGGACTGACGCGGATCAGGGTCTCATCGGGAAAAGCGGTGGTCCACAGATAAGCTTTCTGCTTGACGGCAACTGCGGTGACCGCCTTGCCGTCGTACGCTTTCGTATAGGTTGCGCCGGACTGGCCGTCTGTCTGCAGCTCCACGGTTTTCAGCTCCGTTTCGTTGCAAAGGGCGTCGCCGCCCAGGGTGGTGTTCACGCAACGCACGGTCACTTTAGAGGGGTCGCCATCCCCGGGCAGGATCTCCCATCTGTGCCGGTGGATCTCCGGTTCGAGCTGTTCGTCGCCGCCTTCCTTCCACACCGCGTAAAACGTTACGTCTTCTGTTACGCAGATCGTTTCACCGGCCTGCCGGATGATGTCGGAAGATCCGATTTTCCAGCCGTCGAAGGCTTTTCCCGCAGGGGCGTTGAACAGACAGGGCGGCAATGTATAATCCGCGCCGGCCGCGAGCGTTTCCTCCGGCATATCCAAGCCAGAGCCGCCGTTTTTATCAAAGCAAACGTTCACGGCGGAACCGACCGCGACCTCGCCGTCATACAGTCCCAGTGCGCGGGTTTTGTCGTCGCTGAAGAAATTGGCGAGCGTTCCCCTTCCGGGCAGTCCGTCCGTCACGGGGATATGGTAATCGGCGTTCGGGCTGCCGTTGGCGGTAACGCCGATCAGGGCGTTCGGGGAAAGGGCGCCGTTGATTTCAATGATCGCTTTTTTGCCGACAATCAGATTGCAGGTATAGGAGTTCCCCTCCGGAACATTGTCTTTGATCACGGGATCGCCGGAAAGCGTAAGCGTACAGCGATCCGAAATATACACAGCTGCAGGCGCCGTGTTGCCGACGATGGCGCCGCCGTCGATGGTAAAAGGCGCGCCGCTGACGTTCAGAACGCCCTTCGAGCTGCCGGTATTGCCGGTGATCACGCCGCCGTGCATGGTAAAGCCGCAAAAGCGCTCAAAGCCGTTTGTTTCCGTCATATTCACCACGCTGCCCGACAAGGCACTGCCGCCGGTAAGCGTTCCGCCGTAAAGGGTAAAGCGGCTGTTGGTGAGATTCACCAGTCTGCATTTTCCGCAGCCGTCGATCACGCCGGCGTCTTCATGGTCGTGGATAAAGAGATGCCTTGCACGAACGTCGATCACGGCCTGGTCCGTGAAGTTGTCGGAGATCCGGACCGAATGTCCGTTCAGGCAAAGATGCGTTTCACCGTCGCGCAGACTGTAAGCGCCGGTGAGTGTGACGTCGTGCGTCAAGTAATGGCAGCCGTATTGCGGAAGCGATCTCCGCTCGGCCTCGCTGTCGCCCCAGGGATAGAACACCACGCCGTCATGCTCGTGCGCCGCATTGGCGGTGATCAGGATATCGCTGCACACGTCCAGTGTAAAGGACGCTTCTCCGGCGGCGCTCAGCGCCAGCGCACGTCTTTCGCCCGTCGGTTCTCCATTCGCGTCGGTTTCGGCCCAAACGATCCCCTTGATTTCATCCGAAGCGGGAACGCCGACCTCGATCGTATCTCCGTAAACCGCGGTATCGGCAGCGCTTCCGTTGACCCGGACCGTGATCGGATCGTCGAAACGGATCTGATATTCGTTTTTCCGGAACGTGGTATAGACCGCAACGTTGCCGTTCTGCGGCATGGTGAACGTATGCGTCAGGGGCAGTCCCTTTCCGTCGGTTTCATTCCGCACATAAACCGTTTCTCCGTTTGCCCGCATCCATATCTTCGTCAGACGACAGCCCGTGTCGGGCGCGGCCGTTACCGTAACGGCTGTGCCGGGTACGGCGTAAGAGGCGTTTGCCGAAGCGGAGCCGTTGTCCGAATCCACGATCACAATATCGTTCGCCATCTGATAGGTCGCGGTCAGGGTCGTATCGGCGTTTACGGTGATCCGATCGCCGAAGGCGTATGCTGCCCCGCCGGTCGCCCAGCCGGTCTGCATATATCCGTGCTCCTCGCATTCGGTAAACATCGCGTCCGGAAGCATATAGGTCAGGCCTTTACCGATCACGACCGGTTCAGCGGATCCGCTGTAATCGCCGGGATCAAACGCGACGGTCACGCCCTGCCAACCGCAGACGGTACAGACCTTATTATCGCCGAAGGTGTGGGGCGCAAGATCGTTTTCGTTATAGGAAGCGGCGCAGCAGGGGCAAGCGCTGACACAGTGACCTTCCGGCGTTCCGTCATAGGTCGCTCCTTCATGCGCGCAGGGTTCAACTTTAACATAATAAGTATTCCAGGCTGCGCTGACTCTGGCGTCCTTCTGTACAGTGGCCATGGTCTCCTCACTGCTTCCCGAGGAAACCTTCAGGTCGTCGCCGAGATTCAGCGTACCGTTGGTTCTGTTGGTATCATGACCGTGACCGAAGGCGTGCGCCTCGTCGCCGCCGCCGACGGCAAAAACGGTGCTGTTCTCAATGGTGACGTCGGCGCCCGCGCCTTCATCGCCGCCGCCGATGCCCGCGCCGCGGTAATCGGCGGAGTAGACCAGCTGACTGAGCGCGGTGAGGATCGCGCTTGCGATCATGCCGGAAACAGGCGAATCGATCCCATAGCCGCTGCCGGAGCCCTCAAATTGGATTGCCTCGCCGCGTGAATCGACCGGACCGTGTTCAACATACCAGTTATAATCAACGCTGCCGCCGAATGCGTCGACCACGCTGTTTTTGATCGTAACCTTGCCGCCGTCCGCGTCGTTGCCGCCGCCGATGCCCGCGCCTTTCCTGGAGGAGGCGGCGAAAACGTAGCTGTTGCTGATCTCTATGTTGCCGCCGGCGTTTTTGATGTGGCTGTCCTCCCATGTGCCCTGGGTACCGATGCCCGCGCCGTCAACGGAGGTTGCCACAACATAGGCGTCGGATATTTTGATGGTGCCGGTGCCCGCGCCTTTCGTTCTGCCGGAGCCGATGCCTGCGCCGATGCCGGTGGAATAAGCGAATACCGCGCCGCCGGAAATGACGACCTCATCTTCCTTCCAGCAGCTGATAGCGGCGGCGTTTTCGGTTTCAGCCGGATCGGGATCTGTTTTGGCGGTCACGATACCGCCGCTGATATATTTTGAGCCGCACTTGGGAATATCGACCGTGGGCTGCCAGGGCGTCGTTTCCTTGATACACCTGCCGCCGCCGATCCCATCGGCCCACGCGCCCGCCTGCGCGAACACGTTGCCGCCGGATATATACACGTCGTTTCCGTCGCCGTCGGCGCCGCCGCCGATGCCCGCGCCGCAAATACCGCCGTAGGCCTTGACGTCGCCGCCGGAAATATAGATCGCGTTATCTTGGTCGCCTTCTACGCCGCCGCCGATGCCGGCGCCGTACTCACCCGCGTCTTCGTCATAGCCGCCCGCTTTGGCAACAACCGTGCCGCCGCTGATGCGGATCACGCCGTTCCCGCGGTTCTCTCCGCCGCCGATGCCGGCGCCCCCGTCGCCGCCGATGGCTTCAACCTCGCCGTCGTTGATGGCAATGGATCGCCAATCGCGGCTGTTCTCTCCGCCGCCGATGCCCGCACCGTTGTCGCCGCCCTGCGCAAAGATGACGCCGCCGTTGATCACAATGGACGCGTCCTTGCATTCGCTGGAGCTTCCGCCGCCGATGCCGGCGCCCCCGTCGTTTCCGATCGAATGGACATCGCCGCCGTTGATGGTGATCACGGAGTCGCCGCTTTTTTTGTTCTTTTTGCCGTCGCCGATGCCCGCGCCGCCGCCGTCTCCACTGGCGCTCACGACGCCGCCGTTGATGGTAACGGACTGAAAGCCGCTGTCTTCGTCATAGCCGCCGCCGATGCCCGCGCTGTCTTCGCCGTGGGCCTGCACAACGCCGCTGTTGATCACGATATGCCCGCCGACGGCGCCCTCCTTGCCGCCGATGCCCGCCGCGTCGTCTGTTGCCACGGCGCTGAGCACACCGGTGGAATAATGCCCAACGCCCTGCGGGGCGTTGCTCTGGCCGTAAATGGTCAGCGTGCTGTTCTCGGCAACGTAAATTCCTCCCTTGACGCTCAGGTGGAGGTTGTCGCGGATGATCAGGCTCACGTCTCCCCGCACGGTAATCCCGTGTTCTATCGTGGGGTAAATTCCCATATTCGGCGATACATAGGCGCCGGTTGTGTACCACTTCGTTCCGTATTCGCCGCCCACGAGCTCGTAGGTATCGCTGTTGATCTCGGTCGGGTTGTATACCCGGCTCTCAGAACCGTCCGCTTGCAGAAAAATGACCTGCGTCACCCCTGCAAACGCCTGTATCCCGCTGCTGAAACAGGAAATCAACATGATCAACGTCAATGCAGTGCTGATCGTTTTTTTCAGTTTCAGATTCATAAATAACAGCCTCCCAACCGCTTGATCCGTAAAAAACCAATAATAATCTTTTTTAATTATACCGTGTTTTCTCCTTGTTGACAAGCATCAAATAAAGCGAATCAGGTTCTTTGGTGATAATCAATATGAATTCAAACGTATAATTTGTCGTTTTTTTCTGGTATTATAATTATTTTTGTGCTACAATGTTCAAAACGACAGGAAAAAGGAGAG
>CAMVNL010000024.1 GCA_947168785.1 uncultured Clostridia bacterium
CCGCGCCGGGGATGGCCTCTACGTCCGGACGATCGGATTTATCAATGACGATCTGCAAATGGTTCAGGGTGGTGCCGTCGTTGAGGGCGAGAAACGCCACGTTTTTGGAATCCCGCGCCGTGCGGACCCAGCCGCAGACGGTCAGCTGCTGCCCGATGAGGGAAGCGTCTTTCATGATCTTGCTGATGTCGGTGTGTTTCATGTTCGTTCACTCCTATGGTAATAAAATATACAGTTGCGTCCCCATTCCGGACCGTGCCGGAGCGTTTCATAGGACGAGCAACTGTAACCCGCGGTACCACCTATTTTGCCCGATAAGGGCCTCTTTGCGGCTTCTCATACAGAACGGTTGCCATTTGAAAAGCCTGTCGCGGTAACGGGCGACGACCGTATCACCTACTGAAAAATCGGAATCGCATTGCGAACGGCGTAAGACGCCGTGCTACCGGTCCGGAATCGCATTGCGGGCGGCTGTGGGCAGCCGCGCTGCCGAAATCGGAATCACATTGCGAACGCCGTGAAACGGCGTGCTGCGATCATTCGTTCAGGTCAAAGCTAAGAAGGGTTCTTCACGCGAACGCCGCTGCGCGGTTTCCACCGTCCCACGCTCTCTGAAAACACTCTTTCGCGCTACTTTTCTTCCTCAACGCCTCTTATGCTAAGATTATATGTTTCCTTTTCTTTTTTGTCAACCCTGTTTTTGTAATTTCCACACATCAAAATAACGGGTTGACCTTCCGGCAAAAAAATTGTAAGGTAAAGTGAAAGAAAACCCTCCCGGAGGGGTACTGTATGGGTGAAAGGCCTTTTGAAAGGAGCGGACGGATTGGACGACAGGGAACTGCTGCGCGGGCTGCAGGCGCGGGACGCTACCGCTCTGACCGCGCTGGAAACCACCTACGGCGGCTATTGCCATGCCGTTGCCTACCACATCCTCGGCTCGCGGGAGGACGCGGAGGAGATCGTCAACGACGCGCTTGCCGCGGCGTGGAACGCGATCCCACCGGCGCAGCCCCGGTCGCTGCGGGCGTATCTGGGCAAGCTGACGCGCAACCTGGCCCTGAAACGGGTGCGGTTCAACACCGCGCAAAAGCGCGGCGGAGGCGAAAGCGCCGCCGTGTTTGACGAGCTGAGCGAGTGCCTGCCCGCCGGGGAGACGGCGGAAAGCGCCGCCGACGCCGACGCGCTGCGGGAGCTGCTGCGGGATTTCGTACACCGGCTGCCCCCGGCCAAGCGCCGGGTGTTCCTGCTGCGGTACTGGTATTTTGAATCCGTGCCTGAGATTGCCCGGGCCACGGGGTTCAGCGCGGCAAAGGTGACCTCGCTCCTGTTCCGGCTGCGCAGCAAACTGAAAGAGGAATTGACCGAAGGAGGATTTGACGGATGAAAACAGAAGACCTGCTGTTCGCCCTGAACGAGGCGGACGAACGCGAAATAGACGCGGCAAAAAACGGCCGCCGGGTAACAATGACCCCGAAGCGCGTGGTGGCGCTGGCGGCCGCTGTGGCCGTGCGGCTGCTTTGCGTCTTTCCGGTGGCGGCGACGCCGGTTTCAAAGCCGGCCTATGAGCTGCTGTATTCCATCGCCCCGTCGCTGGCCCAGAAGATGAAGCCGGTGCAGCGTTCCGACGTAAAGGAGGGCATTCAGATGGAGGTGGTCTCCGCCGAGATCAAGGGCGACACGGCGGAGATATTGGTGGCCTTCAAGGACCTGGAGGGCGACCGCATCGACGCCACCACGGACCTGTACGACAGCTTCATGCTCCGCACCCCCTACGACACCTCCGGCACCTGCCGCATGGAAAGCTACGATCCCGCGACGGGCGTGGCGGTCTACACGGTGATACAGCAGAACATGGGCGGCAAGGCCTACAAGGGCGATAAGGCCACCTTCTCCGTTCACGAGCTGCTGCTGAACAAACGGAACTATGACGACCTTGCCCTGCCGCTGACGCTTGCTGCCGTGACGAGAACGCCGGAGATGAAAACGCTCTCCGACGACGACTACCGGGGCGGCAGCTACGCGGATATGCCCGGCATCGAGGAACGCCTCTCCGAACACACCATGCGCCAGCTGGGCAGCGTGCTGGCCGCAGACCCCGCGCAGGAGCAAACGCTGACGGAGGGCGTGACCCTGACCGCGGCGGGTTACACGGACGGCCATCTGCGGGTGCAGCTCCGCTATGCGGATATCCTTTCCACGGATAACCACGGCTTTTTGTGGCTGGAAAACGCGGACGGGGACAGGATCGAGCCCGTGCTTTCCGAAAGCTTCTGGGCCCCCGGCCATCTGAACAACGGCACGGGCAACAACGACAGCATCGAAGAGTACCTCTTTGAGCTCCCGGAAGAAGCGCTGGCGGAATACGCCGTCCACGGCGATTTCACCACCTCCAACAACGGCCCCCTCGTGGGCGACTGGGAGATCACCTTCCCGCTGGAGCGCTGAACACCGCCCGGACCTGTTCAGCAAAAAAAACGGATCAACGGATTTTTCATGTTGCTGAATGTAGCTTTGGTAAATAGCGGCACTGAGGTGCCGCGCTACCGGGGAATTTCATTGCTTCGGCAAATTCTACTGCTCCACCAATTTAATCGTGAATTATTTATGCGCCGGATAAACGTCGCAAGACAAGGAAGAAACCGCAAGACAGGCTGTCGCCTGTCGAGGATTTCTGACGCCGTATTGCGGCGTTTAGACAAGCAGAAATCTTCAAGTATTAATTGGTGGAGCAGTAATTGCTGTATCCCACAATTTTCCGTGATGAACCAAAAAAACGCCAAACAATCCCCGACCGAACGGCCGGGGATTGTTTGATGACTGATATTGGAGAAAGGATGCGGAACGGGAGCGGAATCCGGGCAACGACCGCGCCGAAAGGGCGGCGTCAAACGCCGCAGCCGTCTCTTCCTTCCGCATTACGCGTTCATGGTTTTTCCTTTTCGGCGGAAGAGCCCAGCCGGTATTTAAAATCACGGTAGCCGAAATCCGTCAGGCGGGTAAGACGGCCGTCCTCGCCCCGCCGCCAGAGGTCCGGCAGGGGCATGCCGTTGAAGGTGTTGTTCTTGCAGGTGGAATAGATGGCCATATCGCCGAAGAGGAGCAGATCGCCGATGTGCAGTTCGGACGGAAAGCGGTATTCGCCGATCACGTCCCCGGCCAGGCAGGTGGGGCCGGCCAGCCGATAAGGCACCTCCCCTTCCTCCCCCGCGCCGTACAGCGGCGGGGTGTAGGGCATTTCGATCACGTCCGGCATGTGGCAGGCGGCGCTCACGTCGAGGATGGCCGTGCGGGTATCGCCGTTTGTCACCAGATCCAGCACCCTCGTCGCCAGGTACCCCGCGTTGAGGGCGACGGCCTCCCCAGGCTCCAGATAGACGGTCACGCCCCACTTTTCGCGGGCATACAGGATCGTCCGTTCCAGCAGCGGCAGGTCGTAGCCGTCGCGGGTGATATGGTGGCCGCCCCCCATGTTCAGCCATTTCATGCGGGGCAGGATATCGCCGAATTTGGCTTCCACCGCCTGCAGCGTTTCCGCCAGCGGGGCGGAATCCTGCTCGCAGAGGGTGTGGAAATGGAGGCCGTCCAGCAGGTCGGTCAGCTCCGGCGTCATTTCCGCGTCCCAGGCGGCGCGGGTGGTCCCCAGACGGCTGCCGGGGGCGCAGGGATCGTAGATGGCGTGGCCCTCCTGGGTGGAGTGTTCCGGATTGATCCGCAGACCGAGGCTCTTGCCCCTCTCCTTCGCCTTTGCGCCGAAGCGCCTGAGCTGGGAAGGGGAATTGAACACGATGTGGTCGGCGTATTGCAGCAGCGCTTCAAACTCGTCGTCCCGGTAGGCGGCGCAGAAGACGTGCACCTCCCCCCCGGGCATCTCTTCTTTGCCGAGGCGCGCTTCAAAGAGGCCGCTGGCCTCCGTACCGGCGAGGAAGGGCGCCAGCAGCGGGTAAAAATCATAGTTGGAAAACGCCTTCTGCGCCAACAGGACGCGGCAGCCGGTGCGCCGCGCCACGCCGGAAAAGATCTCCCCGTTGCGCCGCAGGGCCGCCTCGTCCACGATATAGCAGGGGGTTTTCAGCCCGCCGAACAGATCCTCCGGCAGCCCTCCGTTCAGGCTGCGGAACACGGGGCGGGTCTCCGTCCGGTCCATCAGTCCACCAGCGCCGGGGAATGGCTCTCGCTGCGGGGCAGACCGTATTTGTCCAGCGCGTCAAGGAAGGGATCGGGATCGAACTCCTCCACGGTGTGAACGCCCTTTTCGGTCCATTTGCCCGTCAGCAGCATCAGCGCGCCGCACATGGCGGGCACGCCCGTGGTGTAGCTGATGGCCTGGCTTTCCACCTCGCGATAACAGGCCTGATGGTCGCAGACGTTGTAGATATAGTAGGTCTTGTCCTTGCCGTCTTTTTTGCCGGTGAAAATGCAGCCGATGTTGGTCTTGCCGTGGGTGCGGGGGCCGAGGCTGGCGGGATCCGGCAGCAGGGCCTTGAGGAACTTGATGGGGACGATCTCATGCCCCTCAAAGTTGATGGGGGTGGTGGAAAGCATGCCCACGTTTTCAAGGCACTTCATGTGGGTAAGGTAGCTCTGGCCGAAGGTCATGAAGAAGCGGATGCGCTTCACCTCCGGGATGTTCCGGGCCAGGGATTCGATCTCCTCGTGGTGGAGCAGGTACATGTCCTTTTCGCCCACCTGATCGAAGTTGTATTCCCGCTTGATGGACATGGCGGGGATCTCCACCCAATGGCCGTCCTCCCAATAGCTGCCGGGGGCGGAGACCTCCCGCAGGTTCACCTCGGGGTTGAAGTTGGTGGCGAAGGCGTAGCCGTGGTCGCCGCCGTTGCAGTCGAGAATGTCGATGGTGTCGATGGCGTCGAACTCGTGCTTTTTGGCGTAGGCGCAGTAGGCTTGGGTCACGCCGGGGTCGAAGCCGCAGCCAAGCAGCGCGGTGAGACCGGCCTGCTCGAATTTTTCACGGTAGGCCCACTGCCAGCTGTAATCGAAGTAGGCGGAAAAGCCCGCCTCTTTGCATCTCTTTTCATAGACGGCGCGCCATGCCGGGTCGTCGGTGTCCTCCGGCTCATAGTTGGCGGTATCCATATAGTTGACGCCGCAGGCAAGGCAGGCGTCCATGATGGTCAGGTCCTGATAGGGCAGGGCAATGTTCATCACGAGGTCGGGCTTGTAGCCGTTGATGAGATCAATCAGCTGGTTCACGTCGTCCGCGTCCACCTGCGCGGTGGTGATCTTCGTGGCGGTCTTGCCCGAAAGCGCCGCGGCCAGCGCGTCGCACTTGGATTTGGTTCTGCTGGCGATGCACAGCTCGGTGAACACCTCGCTGACCTGACAGCATTTTCTGATGGCGACGTTGGCGACGCCGCCGCAGCCGATGACTAAAACTCTGCTCATGTTCGTATCTCCTTTTTTGAAATTTTTATAACAGCGCCAGCAGCAGCTCGCGCAGGACTTTGCAGGCGGCGGCGGTGGATGTGCCGCCGGCGTCCATAATTGGGGCCTGCTCGTTGTCGTCCCCGCCCACCACGTTGGTCCCGCTCACCTGAAGGATGGCCTTCAGCAGCTGCGGGAAGGTGACGCCGCCCGCCTCCGGCGTGCCCGTGCCCGGGAACACGGCGGGGTCGAGGCAGTCAAGGTCAATGGTGAAATAGACCGGCGCGCCGCTCTCTTTCAGCGCGGCCACGGTCTCCTCCAGACCGGTGAAATCGAAGGGGTGCAGCGCCGTATGATCGTCGGCAAAGCGGAATTCTTCCCGGTCGCCGCTGCGGATGCCAAACTGGTGGATGCGCCCGTCCCCGAGAATATCGTGGCACCGGCGGATCACACAGGCGTGGCTGAAGCGCGCGCCGAGATAGTCGTCCCGCAGGTCCGCGTGGGCGTCAAAATGGACGATATGCAGGTCAGGGTACCGCTTGGCCACGGCCCGCACCGCACCGAGGGTGACCAGATGCTCGCCCCCCAGCAGCAGCGGCAATTTGCCGTCGGTCAGAATCTCCTCCGCCCGGGCCTCAATGTCGGCGAGGGCGCTCTCGGCGCTGCCGAAGCACAGCTCCAGATCGCCGCTGTCGAAGACGGCATATTCCGTCAGCTCCTTTTGCTGGTAGGGGCTCCAGGTCTCGATGCCGAAGCTCTCGTGGCGCATGGCGGCGGGGCCGAACCGGGCCCCGGGGCGGAAGCTGGTGGTGGAATCGAAGGGCGCGCCGTAGAGGACGATCTTGGCAGCCTCATAGGGGGCGTCGCAGCCGATGAAGGTTTCAACGTTTGGCCGCATTTATTCCACCTCCTCCAGCATTTTCTCCAGATACGCGGGCAGATAGAAGGCCCCGATGTGGAGTTTCGTCGTATAGTATTTGGTGCCCAGGTTCAGCGCCTTCCAGCGGGCCTCGTCGAAGTCGTCGATGGGGTGGTACTTTTTGCTGGCAAAGCCGAACAGCCAGTAGCCCGCCGCGTAGGTGGGGATATGGGCCTGATACACGCGGCTGATGGGGAAGGTGTTGACGATGCGCTTATGGCTGCGCTGCATGGCCTCGGCGTCGTGCTTGTAAAAGGGGCTGCCCTGCTGGTTGACCATGATGCCGTCTTCATGCAACGCGTTGTAGCAGATGCCGTAGAACTCCCTTGTAAAGTAGCCCTCGGAGGGGCCGAAGGGGTCGGTGGAGTCCACGATGATCAGGTCGTATTCATCGGTGCACCGGCGGATGAACCGCAGGGCGTTGTCGTAGTAGATATGAACGCGGCTGTCATCCAGCCGGATGGCATTTTCGGGCAGATAGGCGCGGCAGGCCTCGATCACCTGCGGGTCCATCTCCACCAGGTCGATGCGGTTGACGCTGTCGTAGCGGGTCAGCTCCTTGACCACGCCGCCGTCCCCCGCGCCGATGACCAGCACGTCCTTCACGCCGGGGTGGACCGACAGGGGCACGTGGGTGATCATTTCGTCGTAGATGAACTCGTCCCGCTCGGTCAGCATCACGCTGCCGTCCAGCGCCAGCACGCGGCCGAACTCGGGGGTATCGAAAATGTCGATCTGCTGGTATTCGCTCTTATGGGAATACAGATGCCGGTTGACCCGGATGCTGTGCTTCACGTCGGGGGCGTGAAACTCGCTGAACCATAACTCCATTTCCGTCGGCCTCCTTTATTTCAGAACGTTGATGTTGAGAATATCCGGGTCCTCGGGGCCGGTCATGGAACAGCCCTTCACCTTGGCGTATTCGATATAATCCAGAATCTCCTGCGTGATGCGTTCGCCGGGGGCCAAAATCGGGATGCCCGGCGGGTAGCACATGACGAATTCGCTGCACACAAGGCCCGCGCTCTCCTTCAGGGGCACGCTGCGCTTTTCGGCGTAGAAGGCCTCCTGAGGGCTGGTGACCACCTCGGGGTCGATATACTCCTGGCTCAAAAGGCCGCTGCTGTCGGTGTGGTAGCGGCGGCGGATCTCCGCCAGGGCGCTGACCAGCCGTTCCAGCTCCTGGGGCCGGTCGCCGATGGAAAGGTAGGCGAGGATATTGCCGATGTCGCCGAACTCGATCTGAATATCGTATTCATCCCGCAGGATGTCGTAGACCTCGATGCCGGCAAGGCCGATATCACGGGTGTGGACGCTGAGCTTGGTGGGGTCGAAATCGTAGATGGCGTTGCCGTCAATCAGCTCCCGGCCGAAGGCGTAATAGCCGCCCACGGCGTTGATCTCTTCCCTTGCGTAATCCGCCATTTCAATGACCTTGGCAAAGACCTGCTTGCCCCGCTGGGCCAGGTTGCGGCGGCTGATATCAAGGCTGGACATGAGCAGATAGCTGCCGGAGGTGGTCTGGGTCAGGTTGATGATCTGCCGCACGTGGCCCTCGCTGACGCCGGGGCCGGTGAGCAGAAGGCTTGACTGGGTCAGGCTGCCGCCGCTTTTGTGCATGGAGACGGCGGACATATCCGCCCCCGCCGCCATGGCGGAAACGGGCATATTGTCGCCGAAATAGAAATGGGTGCCGTGGGCCTCATCCGCCAGGCAGTACATGCCCGCGTCGTGGGCCATGACGACGATGGCCCGCAGGTCGCTGCACACGCCGTAATAGGTGGGGTTGTTGACCAGCACCGCCACCGCGTCGGGGTTTTCGCGGATGGCCTTTGCCACCTGCTCCCGCCGCATGCCCAGCGAAATGCCGAGACGGTGATCCACCTCGGGATTGACGTAAACCGGCACCGCGCCGCAGAGCACCAGCGCGTTGATCACGCTGCGGTGTACGTTGCGGGGCAGGATGATCTTGTCGCCCCGCTTGCAGGTGGAAAGCACCATGCTCTGCACGGCGCTGGTGGTGCCGCCCACCATGAGGAATGCGTGGGCCGCCCCGAAGGCGTCCGCCGCCAGCTCCTCCGCCTCGCGGATCACGGAGATGGGGTGGCAGAGGTTGTCCAGCGGTTTCATGCTGTTCACGTCGATGCCGACGCACTTTTCGCCCAGAAAGGCGGTCAGCTCCGGGTTGCCCCGGCCGTGCTTGTGGCCCGGCACGTCGAAGGGGACCACCCGCATCTGGCGGAAGGTCTGCAGCGCCTCATAGATCGGCGCGCGGTTCTGATCCAGCTTTTTCTCTTCTTCCATTTCACACCTCGCAGAAAAAACAAAAAACGCAAGCCGGTGCAGCACAGCTTGCGTTTTTACCTGAGACATTCAACTCCCGCGCCGGGAACGGCGGAGGGACGGATATTTGAATCGGTGGGATGCAGGTATCAGGACACTCAGAGTCTATACAGCAATAATACTTTTACTACTCTTTATTGACCATTTCACAAGTCTGCGCGGCAACGCATTTCGGTTTTTAAGCAACCAACTTATAAAACTGAGCTTTCAACTCAATCAATAACGCGGCAAAAGCCGCCCTTCGGCAGTGGACCCGGCTGTCCGTATGGCCTTGACTCCGCCCCGCGCCTTGCGGGGAGAGTGGTCCGAAGTAATCGCCAGACTCCGCGGCAGCCGCAGCCGCCGTCTTGTCCTCACGTTCTTGAATGAACGGGGATATTATAGCACGTTTTTTCGCCGTATGCAAGAGGACGGAAAAATCTTTTCACAGGATTCTTTCCGACAACCGACCTCTCTCCGCTCTCCGCTCTCCGAACTCCGCTCTGAAACGGCGCAAGGCGCCGTGCTACCCACTAACCACTAAAACGGCGCAAGTCGCAGACAAAACGATCCGGTGTGATCGTTTTGGCGTCGCGATACAATGCGCCGACGGCAGTCGGCGACAACCGGAATTGCCGTGCTACGGGATCTCCGCTCTCCGCTCTCCGAACTCCGCTCTGAAGCGGCACTGAGGCGCCGCGCTGCCCCTCTCCCTCACAAAACGGGTTGACAGGAAAAAATTTTGCGTTTATTATAATAATATCCTGATGATAATTTACCGGAGGCGATTCAATATGTTTACTGCAAAAACGGAATGCTTTACCCTTGCCAACGGCGTGAATATCCCCTGCATCGGCTACGGCACGTGGCAAACGCCGGATGGCGAAACCACCGCCGACTGCGTGCGGGCGGCGCTGGAGCTGGGTTACCGCCACATTGACACCGCCTTTGCCTACGGCAATGAAAAAAGCGTGGGCGAGGGCATCCGCCGGTCGGGCGTGGCCAGAAGCGAGATCTTCGTCACCACCAAGCACTGGGTCACGGAGCGGGGCTACGCCAAAACCGTGAACGCGGTGGAAACCTCCCTGAAGCTGCTGGGCCTTGACTACGTGGACCTGTACCTGATCCACTGGCCCTGCGTTGAAAAGATTTCCCCCGACTGGAAGGAGATCAACGCCGACACCTGGCGCGGGATGGAGAAGATGTACCGGGACGGCAAGATCCGGGCCATCGGCGTGAGCAACTTTTTCCCGGCGCATCTGGACGCGCTGATCGCCATGAGCGAGATCAAGCCCATGGTGAACCAGCTGGAATTCCACCCCGGCTATCCGCAGATCGACAACATCCGCTATTCCCAGAGCTGCGGCCTGCTGGCGGAGGCCTGGTCGCCCCTTGGCAGCGGCGCGGTGCTTTCCGACCCCGCCCTGAACGAAATGGCGGCGAAATACGGCAAGACCGCCGCCCAGCTTTGCGTGCGCTTCGCCCTGCAGTGCGACGTGCTGCCCCTGCCCAAATCCACCAGGCCGGAACGCATCTCCGCCAACGCGGACGTATTCGACTTTGCCATCTCCGACGAGGACATGAAGACGCTGCTGGCCATGCCGCAGCTGGGCTTCAGCGGTTTTCTGCCGGAGGACGCCCCCGCGGACGCCATCGCGTAAGAAGCCATGACAGGGCGAATCTTTGACATTCAGCGGTTTTCCATCCACGACGGCCCCGGCATCCGCACGGCGGTCTTCTTCAAGGGCTGCCCGCTGCGCTGCGCCTGGTGCCACAATCCGGAATCCCAGAGCCCCCGCCACCAATTGATGTTCTACGCCCATAAGTGCACCGGCTGCGGCCGCTGCGCCGGCGTGTGCCCCAACACCCACACCGCTGCCTGTACGGGGTGCGGTCGCTGCGCCGACGTATGCCGCTCCGGTGCGCGGGAGATCAGCGGCTATGAAATCACCCCGGAGGAGGCGCTGCGGACCGTGCTGCGGGACAGGGCGTTTTATGAGACCTCCGGCGGCGGCGTGACGCTGACCGGCGGCGAGCCCCTCGCCCAGCCGGATTTCGCTCGTGAACTGCTGCGGCTTTGCCGAGAGCAGGGCGTGAACACCGCCGTTGAAACCGGCGGCTTCGCCCCGTGGGAGGCGCTGGAAGGGCTGCTGCCCCTGCTGGATCACGTATATTACGATATCAAGGGGATCGACCCGGCGCTGCACCGGCGGAACACAGGCGTTTCCAACGAGGTCATTCTCGCCAACGCCGAACGGCTGAAGCAGAGCGGCGCCCGCGTGGTGTTCCGTATGCCCTACGTCCCCGGCTTTAACGACGGGGAGCTGGCGGCGGTGCGGGCGTTCACGGAAGGGTTCCCCCTGCAGCTGATGCCCTACCACGCCACGGGCGCAGGCAAATACGCGGCGCTGGGCCGCGATTACCCCGCCGCCGCTGCCGCCGCGCCGGAAAGGGCCTTTATGACCGCCCTGGCGGAAGAGACCGGCGCGATCTACGAGCCGTGATAGAAAGGAATACAACCACCCGGACGGGACGGTCCGGGTGGTTGCTTTCATATTGTCATTTTGAGGGTCATTTGTCTCAAAGGGCAGCCGTCAGCCCTCCTGCGGGACGCCCAGCAGCTGCGCGAAGGCGAACAGGCCCGTCAAGCCCTGATACGCCTCATAGCCCTCCGGCACATTCAGCAGCGATGCCGGAACGCGGCCGGTGACGTATTCGATCTCCTGCACGGTTTCCGTCGTTCCGTCGGCAGCCTCAACGCTGATGCGCAGCAGGCGGCCTTCATCCGTGACAATGCGCCTGGCGCCGCCGTCGGCGGTCTCAAACACGTATTCGGTGCAGGCGACGCCGTTCACCGTGACGGTTTCGGTGCGGTCCGCCCGGCCGGGGTCGCAGGCAAAATCCGCGGCGGTGGGAACGTTGGACAGATCCCCCGCGCCGATGGCCTCCAGCATGGCGTCGGACAGCGTCAGATACGCCTGATGGCGGGGGCTGATCAGGAAGGTATTGCCGTCCTTCATCAGCACGCCCACAGGCTCGCCGTCAATGGATGAGAGGGTATAAACGCCCTCGGGAGAGACCGCCAGCGCCAGCGGAGAGGACTGCCCGTCCCCATCCGTCACCGTGCCCCGCAGATAGAAGCTGCCTCCGCGCAGAATGGCGCATTCATCCGCCGCCGGGCGGAGCTCCGGCAGGGTCTCCAGCCCCACGGAGGCACGAAGGATGCTTCTGGCGTCCTCCGGTTTGATCTCGCCGTCCCCGTTGGCGTCCGCCGCCAGAAACGCGGGAGAACCGAATTCAAGGGATTCCAGCAGCACCGACGCCCGCAGCGCCAGCCGCGCGTCGCCGGGTTTGACGCTTCCGTCGCCGTCCACGTCGCCGGGAATCGGCGCCGCCTGCGCCGTCAGCAACAGCGCGCAGAGCAGCAGCACGGCGCAGAGCGCCGGAGAAACCGTCTTTTTCAACATCGTCATGATCGTATCCTCTCATTCAAAATATTTCGCGTAAAGCTTCGCAAGGCCGCCGTCGGCGGTCTCACGGTAGCGGGAAGAAAGATCCCGGCCCGTCTCATACATGGTCTGCACCACCATATCGAAGGAGATCTTCCGGTTATCGCTGACCACCTCCGCCAGCGAAGCGGCGTTATAGGCCTTCATGGCGGCCACGGCGTTGCGCTCGATGCAGGGGATCTGCACCAGCCCGTCCACCGGGTCGCAGGTCATGCCCAGGCAATGCTCCATAGCCATCTCCGCGGCGGCCTCGATCTCTGCAAGGGATCTGCCGTGCAGCGCGGCCAGCGCCCCCGCCGCCATGGCGCAGGCGGAGCCCACCTCCGCCTGGCAGCCCGCCTCCGCCCCCGAAACGGAAGCGTTGGTTTTGATGACCTGCCCGATCAGCCCCGCCACGGCGAGGGCGTCCACCAGCTCGTCCCGGTCGTAGCCGAACATCTCTTTTTCGTAGTACAGCACCGCAGGCAGCACGCCGCTGGCGCCGCAGGTGGGGGCGGTGACCATCCG
>CAMVNL010000025.1 GCA_947168785.1 uncultured Clostridia bacterium
CGGCAGAAGAGAGAAAAGACGCTGGAAAAGCTGATGCTGGAGGGCGTTTCCATCCCCTGCACCGACGGCGTCATCATCGACCCGGACGCGAAGATCGCACCGGACACCACGATTCTGCCCGGCACCATCATCAAAGAGGGCTGCGAGATCGGCGCGGACTGCGTCATCGGCCCCAATACGGTGCTTTACAAAACCATCGTCGGCAGCGGCGCGGTGCTGAACGCCGTTCAGTCGGAAGAGGCCGTCGTAAAGGACAACGCCAACCTCGGTCCCTTCGTTCATCTGCGGCCCAACACCGTCATCGGCGAGAACGTCCACTGCGGCAACTTCGTCGAGGTCAAGAATTCCACCATCGACCACCACACCTCCGTTTCGCACCTCACTTACGTTGGCGACAGCGACGTGGGCAGCGGCGTCAACTTCGGCTGCGGCGTAGTCACGGTCAACTTCAACGGCAAGACCAAAAACCGCTGCAAAATCGGCAACGACGCGTTTATCGGCTGCAACACCAACCTGATCGCGCCGGTCACGATCGGCGACAGGGCCTATACCGCCGCCGGCTCCACCATCACCGACGACGTGCCCTCCGACGCGCTTTCCATCGCCAGGCAGCGGCAGACCAATAAAGAAGCGTGGGTAGCCAAAAACAGCCCCTCCCACGAGAAAAAATATTCACCCATGGCTCTTTTCAGAAAGAAAACCGCCCCCTCCCCTTCCCTTACCCGCAAGCCGGAATTTATCATCGCGGGGCTGGGCAATCCCGGCAGGGAATATGAGTATTCCCGCCACAACGCGGGCTTTCTCTGCCTTGACGTCCTGTGCAACCGCTACGGCGTGAAGACGGACAAGGTGAAATACCGCGCCCTTGTGGGCGGCGCGGAGATCGAAGGCAAGGCCTGCCTGCTCATGCGCCCCCAGACCTTCATGAACAATTCCGGAGAGACAATCAAGGCCGCCGCCGATTTCTACAAGATCCCGCCGGAGCGTATCATCGTGATCTACGACGATATTTCCCTCTCCCTCGGCACGCTTCGCATCCGCCGGAAGGGTTCCGCCGGGGGCCATAACGGCATCAAGAGCATTATCTGGCAGCTGGGGTCCGACGAATTCCCCAGGCTGAAGCTGGGCGTCGGCGAGCGGAGCGACCCCGACAGCGACCTGAAGGATCACGTGCTGGGGAAATTCTCCAAGCCCGACCTTGAGACGATGCGAAAAACCATGGAACGGGCCGTTGACGCCATCCCCGACATTCTCAACGGCGACATCGACGGCGCCATGAGCCGCTATAACGGTTAAACCATGTCCTGCTATACCAATTTATTATCCGACAGCCCCGAATACCGCTCGGTCGTCTCGGATATTGAAAAAAAACGATTCCCCTTCGGCTGTCTGGGGCTGCCCCCCACGCCCAAGGCGCTGATGATCCACACGCTGTGCGACAGATTCTCGCGCGGCGCGTTGGTCATTACCCCGGACGAGGCCGCCGCCACGAAGCTGGCGGCCGACCTGACGACGCTGGGCAGCCGCGCCTGCGTCTTCCCGGCCCGGGATTTCAATTTTCAGGCGGCGGAGAGCAGCTCCCGGGAATATGAGCAGAAGCGCCTCGGCGCGCTGGCAAGGCGCCTCTCCGGCGACGCCACGATCCTGATCGCCTCAGCCGAAGCGGCGTTGCAGCGGACGATTCCGCCCCGGGCGCTGAAAGACCGGATCTTTTCACTTGCCCCCGGTCAGGAGATCGCCATCCGAACCATCGAGGAGCGGCTGGTGAAAAGCGGCTATTCCGCCAGCGACATGGTGGAAGGACCGGGACAATTCTCCCTGCGGGGCGGCATTCTCGACATTTTTCCCGCCGACAGGGAAACGCCCGTGCGCATCGAGTTCTGGGGCGATGAGATCGACACGATCGCTGAATTTGACGTTCTTTCTCAGAGAAGGGGCGAGAATCTCGAAAAGGTGGACCTCTCCCCTGTCTCTGAAATTCTATTTGATTCGTTGGAAGAGACGGCCAACCGGCTGGAAGCCCTCTCCAAAAGCACCCGCGGGAAAAACAGCCCGAAGATCCGGGAGGCGCTCAACGGCGACGCGGCCCTTTTACGGGCGGGTCTGCTGCCCGGCTGCTGCGACAAATATCTGCCGCTGGCCTATCAGGAAGTCGCTACCGTGCTTGACTATTTCACCGACAGCTTCCTCTTTGTCTGCGAGACGGCGGGCGTGCGTGAAAGAGCGCTGAACGCGGAAAAGCTGCTGAACGACGAGATCAAGGAGCTGTTTCTGGACGGCGTGCTGTGCAAAGGCCTTGACAGCTACGCCATCCCCGCCCAGCAGCTGATCGACAGCTATACCGTCTATGATACGGTGTTTTTCGACAACTTTGCCAGGGGCAGCTTTGACGTGCCGGTGCGGGATCTGGTGAACTTTCTGATCAACCAGCTTTCCCCCTGGGACGGCAGCTATCAGGTGCTGCTGGAGGATATCCATCCGGCACTTCAGAAGAAATATACCATCGTCGTCTTCGCCGGGTCCGAAAAGGCGGCGCAGGGACTGATGGAGGAGCTGGCGGACGACGAGCTGCCCGCCATGCTGTGCAAAGGCGTGCCAACCGCCCTGCATAAGGGCTATATCAACGTACTCACCGGCAGCCTGACCTACGGCATGGACTATCCGGGGGAAAAACTGCTGATCGTCAGCTACGGCCGCTATGCCAAGGCAAACAGAGGCTCCGTCAAGAAATATAAAAAAACCGCCAACTCCTTCAATTCGCTGGAAGAGCTCCACAAGGGAGATTATATCGTCCACGCCACAAACGGCATCGGCATCTTTGACGGCATTGAAAAGGTGCAGATGGAGGGACTGACGAAGGACTATCTGAAAATCCGCTACGCCAAGGGCGATATCCTCTATGTGCCCGTCACCAAGCTGGAGCTGGTCTCAAAGTACGTCGGCCCTCACGAAGAGGACGGCGCGCGGACCGTCAAGATCAACCGGCTGGGCTCCGCGGACTGGGAGAAGACCAAGAACCGGGTCCGCGGCGCAGTAAAGGATATTGCCGACCAATTGATTAAGCTTTACGCAGAACGCCAGCGGACGCCCGGCTACGCCTTTTCTCCCGATATCGACATGCAGAGCGACTTTGAACGGCGCTTTGAATTCGATGAGACGGACGATCAGCTGCGCTGCATCGACGAAATCAAAACCGACATGGAAAAGGCCGTGCCCATGGACCGGCTGCTGTGCGGCGACGTGGGCTTCGGAAAAACCGAGGTTGCCCTTCGGGCCGCGTTTAAATGCATCTGCGACGGCAAGCAGGTGGCCTTCCTCGTCCCCACCACCATTCTCGCCCTGCAGCACTACCGCACCATACTGCACCGGTTTGAGGGCTTCCCCATTGAAGCGGATATGCTCTGCCGGTTCCGCAGCCCCAAGCAGCAAAAGGAGATCGTCAAAAAGGTAAAATCCGGCGAGCTGGATATCATCACCGGCACCCATCGGCTGATTTCAAAGGACGTGAAGTTCAAGGATCTGGGCCTGCTGATCGTGGACGAGGAACAGCGCTTCGGCGTTTCACAAAAAGAAAAACTGAAAGAGAAGTTCCCCGCGGTGGACGTGCTGACCCTGTCCGCCACGCCTATTCCCCGCACGCTGAACCTGGCCATGACCGGCATCCGTGACCTGTCGGTGATCGAGGAAGCGCCGCTGGACCGCTACCCCGTGCAGACCTATGTGATCGAGCAGGATATGGGCATTATCGCCCAGGCCATTGCCAAAGAGCTGCGCCGGGGCGGACAGGTATATTATCTGCACAACCGGATCGAGGATATCGAATCCACCGCCTCACGCCTGCACGAGTTCTTCCCGGACGCGCAGATCGGCATTGCCCACGGAAAGATGAACGAGGAAGAGCTCTCCGACGTGTGGAAAAAGCTGACGGAGGGCGACATCGACATCCTCGTCTGCACCACGATCATTGAGACCGGCGTGGACGTGCCCAACGTCAACACGCTGATCATTGAAAACGCCGACCGGATGGGCCTTGCCCAACTGCACCAGCTGCGAGGCCGGGTGGGACGCTCCTCCCGCCGCGCCAGCGCCTACTGTACCTTTACCCGCGATAAGCAGCTCAGCGAAGTGGCGGAGCGAAGGCTTTCCGCCATCCGGGAGTTCACCCAGTTCGGCTCCGGCTTCAAAATCGCCATGCGGGATCTGGAGATCCGCGGCGCGGGGAATCTGCTGGGCGCGCAGCAGCACGGCCACATGGAGGCCGTGGGCTACGATATGTATATCCAGCTGCTCAGCGAGGCGGTAGCCATGCAGCAGCAGGGAGAGGAAAACTATCAGCCCAAGCGCGACTGTCAGGTGGATATCTCCATCAACGCACATATTCCCGACGATTACATTGAAAGCTATCCGCAGCGCATCGCCATTTACAAGCGGATCGCGGACATCCATACAAAAGAAGACGCCATGGACGTGACGGACGAGCTGATCGACCGTTACGGCGACCCGCCGGAAAGCGTGCTGGGACTTATCAAGGTGGCGCTGCTGCGCAACACCGCCGCGGATAACGGCATTTATGAGATCACCCAGCGGGCCAATATGCTGCTGCTCTTCGTCAACGAGCTCGACAAGAGCGTGCTGGCAAGGCTTGCATCACTCAAGGGTCGCGTGATGGCCAGCGCCTCCCGGAAGCCCTATTTCTCCGTCCGGCTGAAAAACCGGCAGGACCCCATCGAGTGCCTGGAGGAGATCGCCGACGCGCTGGCGCCCGCAGCCTCATGACCGGCGTAAAACGCCCCGCCGCCGTACTCGGCGGATCGCTCATGCTGTCGCTGATCGCGCTGATGCTGTTCGGCTCTGTGTTCGCGTATATCGGCGCCTCCGCGCTGATCGTATTGACCACCTTCGCTCTGCTGCGGCGCAGAAACAGGGGGTTATACCTTTTGAGCGCCACGGCGGCATTCGTCGCCGCGTCTCTTCTGTTCACCTCCGCCGGGCTGTTCCGGTTTGCCCCTTCGCTGGCTTATGAAGGCAACGGCAGAAAAATTACCGGCGTGGTTGCCGCATACCCGGCGCAGCACCCCGCTTCGGAGAGCGTTATCCTGAAGCGCTGTGTGATCGACGGCGAAGCGACGCGGTATTCCGTCAAAGTATATTTCAGAGACGGCAGCGCGCCCGTTCCGGGAGACACGGTCAGCCTCACCGCCTCGGAGGTCTTTTGCACCGCAGACGAAAGCTCACGGTATTTCTATCATACGCTTTCGGGCGGCGCATGGCTCTCCGCCTTCGCGGAAGGGACGATACGGACCGAGCCGGCGGAGAAGCCCTCCGCCTTTGCGGTGATCGAACGGCTCCGCCATCATCTGAAAGATAAATTTGACGACAACATGGAACCGGAGCTGTCCGCTGTCAGCGCCGCCATCATTAACGGCGACCAGTCGGACGTGCCCGACGTCATCCGGGACGATTTCCGCAAAAGCGGCATTTCCCACCTGTTCGCGGTCTCCGGCATGCACCTTGCCCTTTGGACGGAGATCCTCTTCCGCGTTCTGCAAAAGCGATCCAGGATCCAGGTGATTCCCAATCTTTTCGCGCTGCTGTTTATCCTGTTTTACACCGCCTTTACCGGCTTCAGCCCTTCGGTCATCCGGGCTGGGATCATGCTTGCGCTGATCTGCATCGGGCGAATGATCCGACAGCACAGCGACCCGCTCAACTCCCTCGGCGTATCGGTGACGGCCATGCTGGCAGTCAACCCGTGGCTCGCGGGCAACGTGTCCTTTCTGCTCTCCGTTACGGCCACCTACGCCATCGTGCGCGTCTACCCTGCCGTCTTTGAACGACCGGCGCATGAAGAAAGCGTGCTTAAAGAGAAGGCTCTCTCCGTAAAGGACGGCCTGCAGCTGGCGGTGACGGTGATCGGCACCTGCGTACCGTTTACCGCCTTTTTCTTCGGATATTTTTCCGCCCTTGCCCCGCTCACCTCGCTGCTGTGCACGCCGCTGGCGGAGCTGTTGATGGCGTTTGCCGCCCTGGGCGCCTGCTTGCCCGGCGGATGGGCGATCACCTCGCTGATTTTCAGGATCACGGCGGCCCTCTCCAACGCCATTGTACTGATCGCCGGGAAGGCAGCCTCCCTGCAATTTGCCATTCTGCCCCTGCGGGACCCCGTCGTGATCGGCTGGTTTATTGTTTCCGCGCTGCTGCTGATCTGGCTGCGGGGGATCCGGAAGAAATCCCGCACCGCTGCGCTGAACGCGCTGCTGGGAACCGGCGCGGCGGCGCTGGCTGCCGCCATTCTGACGACGGTTGTCGGCGCGGGTACCTATACGGTCTATCTGCCGGAGGCGGGCAACGCCGCCATGATCGCCGTCGTCTCCTCTTCCGGAACGGATTCGCTGCTGCTGGGCTGCGGCGGCACGTACGAATCCTTTCAGAAAACGAAAGATTTCTGCCACACCAGAACCGCTTTTCAGACGGATTGCATCGTCATCCCCAGGAACACGAACCCGCATACGGCGATGCTGACGAACGCGCTGAACGATCTGCCGCCGGACTGCCTGGTCCTTCCTTCGGATATGCCGCAGGTCAAAGGGGCGCCCGCGAACCTGATCCGCTGCGACGT
Organism: uncultured Clostridia bacterium; assembly: GCA_947168785.1. Taxonomy (GTDB): domain Bacteria; phylum Bacillota; class Clostridia; order Oscillospirales; family Acutalibacteraceae; genus RUG806. Next base: position 6,620 of record CAMVNL010000025.1, read on the forward strand.
TTATGACGGAACGCCTTTGGAGGGCGTGAGCCTGCGCTATGAGAACCGCGACGATTTCTGCGCCGGGCTCCTGACGGTCAACGGCAGAAAGCTGGTATTCTGCCTTTATCCCGCTTCAGATTTTTCAAAGGAAACTGCCAGCCATTATTCCGGCGACGTGCTGATCTGCCGGGGCCGCATTCCGCCTACCGTTGATACCACGCAATTTCAGTCGATCATCGTGCTGACGGACAAATCCTCCGAAACGCTCCGCCTACCTTCCAACGCCGTCTCAACGGCTGACGTCGGCGCGGTGACGCTGAGAATTCCCCGATCACACAACAAAGGATGAACGAATATGCCCTATCTTGAAGAAGACGGCTTTGCGAAGCTGCTGAAAACGGATTTTACCGACCATCTCTTTTTTATCTTCGGCGACGACAGCTACCTGAAGGATTTTTACTGCGGCAGGCTGGTGGACCGCACGGTGGAGGAAAGCATGAAGCTGTTCAACTACCACGTCTATCAGGACGACGACACCTCCCTCGACGAGATCTTTGCCGATGCGGAGAATCTGCCGATGATGGCGGAAAAGACCTGCCTGCTGGTGCGCAACAATCCCTTGCAGGATTTCAAAAAGGAGCAGCTCAAGCAGCTGGAACAGCAGCTCTCCGATCTGCCGGAGACCTCCGTCGTCATCTTTTTCTACAATACCCTCGACGTGGAATACAACGCGACCAAAAGCGCGAAATGGAACAACGTGGTAAAGCTCTTCCTGAAATACGGGCAGGTAGTGCGGCTGGACCACCGCTCCACCGCCAAGATCGCCGGGATGCTGGTGAAAAGCGCGAAGGACCGGGGCACCTCCATCTCCCAGGGGGAGGCCCAGTATTTCATTGAATGCGTGGGCGAGGATATGCAGACGCTGCTGAATGAATTCAATAAGCTCTGCGCCTTTTCACAGGGGCAGCCGGTCACGAAGGAAATGATCGACGCCACCGCCGTCAAAACAGTGGAAGCCTCCGTCTTTGATATCAGCGTCAACATCTTCAACGGCAACACGGACAAGGCCTTCGCCACCGCCAACGAGCTGCTGCGCCAGAAGACGGCGATCCAGTCCATGCTGGGGGCGATGATCTCCTCCTACGTCGATATTTACCGCTACAAGGTGGCGCTGAACGCGGGAAAGGGCTATTCCGACTTCGCCGAGGCCTTCGGCTATAAGGGGAACCAGTCTTACCGCTTCAACAAGATCTCTTCTTTTGCGAGAAAAAGCAGCATCGGCACGATACGAAAAGCGATCGACATCCTGTCCGAGGCGGACGTGCGGTCAAAAAGCACGAGGGCAGACGACGCCATTCTGATGACGGAAACCATCGCGAAACTGGCAGGCTGCGCGCAAATCAGGCAGTAGAAAGGAACGACCATGGTCACGACCGAACGAGCGGTGATCGTAGAGGGGAAATATGACAAGATCCGGCTGTCCGGCGTGATCGACGGTCTGATTTTGACTACGGATGGCTTCGGCATCTTTTCCGACAAGGAGAAACAGAAGCTGATCCGAAAGCTGGCGGAGGAAAAAGGGCTGCTGATACTGACAGATTCCGACGCGGCGGGGTTCAGGATCCGCAATTTCCTGAAAAACATCGTGCCGGAACAACAGATCCTGCACGCCTATATCCCCGATATCTACGGCAAAGAAAGACGGAAGGCGGCGCCCTCCAAAGAAGGGAAGCTTGGCGTAGAGGGCGTTGACACTCGTACGCTGGAAACAGCGCTGATGCGCTGCGGCGCGTTTCAGTCCGCCGACGGCAGAGCGGCCAAACGGGAGATCGCCTACGCCGACCTGTATGAAGCGGGGCTTTCGGGAAAAGAAGGAGCCGCCGAAAAACGCAGGGAACTGCTGATATCCCTTGGGCTGCCCGCCCGGCTGACAGGAAAAAGCTTTTTGCAGGTGCTGAACACCTTTATGACCTATGAGGATTTCTGCAAGCAATTACCGGTTGACAGCAAGACCTGATTCCGATAGAATAAATACAGGACCTTCGGGAAGTGATCATATGAAAAAATCGACCCTTATCAGCATTATCGTCTGCGCAGCGTTGGTCATTCTGGTGCCCCTTTCCGTCTGGGCGTTCAAAACCGGCGCAGCACCGAAAGCCCAATCGGGCAGGTTTGTCCGTAAAATCATCGACCGCATTGACGTAACCGTTGACAACACGGATTTCGTTCTTGCGAAGCCTTCGCCGGACGGCAGCGATTACACGGTCTCATTCGTCTTTTCCGCCAAAAAGACGCAGGCGGATTTTTACGGCCGGATCGACAGCGTTCAGGTCAAAGGACTTGCCTATGACAACATCGTCTTTGTTCCGCAGAATGACTATTGCGACGGCTTGACGCTGCACGATCTGCTGCTGCCGGTAACAGACGGTGAACCGGCGGAGGCAGTCTGGCGCGGCGACATGACCTTTCACACGACGGATCCCACTCCCCTTACCCCTGTGATCGAGATCACCTATACCAGCGGTATGAGCCGACAGACGGCGGATACGCATATACTGGAAATTCCCCTGACGATCCGCTATGAATAACCGAACATGAAACCGAATGCCGGAGCCCATTGCGTGACTCCGGCAGTTTCTGTTTCCGATTGGTATTGACTATTTTTGAGAATAATGTTAAACTGATAATAATTATAAATACAGGAGCGATATCATGAGAAACGTCGGCATCAATATCGACAAGAACGTCAGTTTCGGCGTTGACAGTTTTATCAATTGCATTGCGGCCACCGGCTTCAACGCCGTGTTCACCTGCGGACTGGACGAAGAGTTCATCCGACACGTCAGCAAGCGCTGCCGGGAGAAAGGCCTCTCCTACGATTATCTCCACGCCCCGTGGGACAAGATCAACGACCTGTGGCTGGACACGCCGGATTCCGGCGTCGCGCTGGACAACTTCTTCCGTTCGGTTGATCTGGCGGCGGAATACGGCATTCCGATCATCATCACCCATCTGAGCTCCAAGGAGGACGCCCCCACGGTGACGGATCTGGGCCGCAAGCGCTTTGACGATTTCGTCAACTACGCGGCGAAAAAGAATATCAGGATCGCCGTTGAAAATCAGCGGCTGCTGGGCAATATCGCCACGATCCTTGAAATCTACGGGCCGGAGACCAACGTTGGCTTCTGCTGGGACGTGGGGCATGAAAAATGCTTTGCCCACGGCAGGGAGTATCTTCCCCTGTTCCCGGACCGCTGTATCGCCACGCATATTCACGACAACAACTGCCGCCACAACGTGGATGAACACATCCTCCCCTACGACGGTTCCATTGATTTCCGCCATACGGCGGATCTCATCCACCGCTATAACATCAATTCCACGCTGATGCTGGAAATCGACCTGCCCCATGAAGGCAGCGACAAATACAGGAATCTGAGCGTTGAGCAATTCACCGCGAAGGCATACGCCGCCATCAACAGAATCCGCATCATTTCCGAATATTAAACGAGGTTAACCGATATGATTACGTTAAGAAAGAAAGAAGACTGCACCTTTGACATGATTGCGCTGGGCGAGATCATGCTGCGGCTGGATCCGGGCGATATGCGCGTGCGCAATGCCCGCCAATTCCGCGTGTGGGAAGGCGGCGGCGAATACAACGTGGCACGAGGCCTGCGCCGCTGCTTCGGGCTGAAAACATCTGTCGTCACCGCCTTTGCGGATAACGACGTGGGACGGCTGCTGGAGGACTTCATCCTGCAGGGCGGCGTGGATACGTCGCTGATCAGATGGGTCCCCTACGACGGCATCGGCCGCACCGTGCGCAACGGGCTGAACTTTACCGAAAGAGGCTTCGGCGTGAGAGGCGCCTCCGGCGTATCCGACAGGGGCAATACCGCCATCTCCCAGTTAAAGCCCGGCGACGTGGACTGGGATTATATTTTCGGCACGCTGGGCGTGAGATGGCTGCACACCGGCGGCATCTTCGCCGCCCTGTCCGAGACCACCGCGGAAGTGGTGATCGAAGCGGTCAAGGCCGCCAAGAAATACGGCACCGTCGTTTCCTACGATCTCAACTACCGCCCCTCCCTGTGGAAATCCATCGGCGGGCAGGCCAAAGCGCAGGAGGTCAACAAAAAAATCGCCCCCTACGTGGACGTGATGATCGGCAACGAGGAGGATTTCACCGCCTGCCTGGGCTTTGAGATCGAGGGCAACGACGCTAACCTCAAATCGCTGAATCTGGACGGCTACGCCAAAATGCTGGGGGAAGTGACCAAGGTCTACCCCAACTTCAAGGTGATCGCCACCACCCTGCGCACCGTGCGCACCGCCACCGTCAACGACTGGTCCGCCATGGTCTACGCCGACGGTAAAGTGATCAAGGGCATGGAGCTGCCGGGCCTTGAGATCTACGACCGTGTAGGCGGCGGAGATTCCTTTGCCAGCGGCCTGATCTACGGCCTGATGACCTATGACGACCCCGAAAAGGCCGTCAATTACGGGATCGCCCACGGGGCGCTGGCCATGACCACCCCCGGCGACACCTCCACGGCGGTGCTGAAAGAAGTGGAAAACATCGTCAGGGGCGGCTCCGCGAGAGTCAACAGATAAAGGAGAAAAGACTATGAAAATGACGTTCCGGTGGTACGGCCTTAACGACTGTATCTCCCTGCAGACCATCCGGCAGATCCCCGGCATGACCGGCGTCGTCACCGCCGTTTATGATACGCCGGTGGGCAGCGTGTGGAGCGAGGATTCCATCGCCGCGCTGAAAAAGGCCTGCGACGAAAACGGACTGGAGATGGAAGTCATCGAGTCCGTGCCCGTGCATGAGGATATCAAGCTGGGCAGATGCCGCAGAGACGAGTATATCGAGAATTACTGCGAAAACATCCGGAGGCTTTCCAAGGCAGGGGTCAAGTGCATCTGCTATAACTTCATGCCCGTGTTCGACTGGCTGCGCACCAACCTGCATACGCTGGCGGAGGACGGCTCCAACAGCCTCTCCTATAACCATGAGGAGATCATGAAGCTGGACCCCAAGCATCTGTCGCTGCCCGGCTGGGACGAGAGCTATACGGCGGAGGAGCTGAACGGCCTGCTGGAAAGCTACGCGGGCATGACCCACGACCAGCTTTTTGACAACCTGGTCTACTTCTTAAAGCGCATCATCCCCGTATGCAATGACGTGAAGATGAACATGGCCATCCATCCGGACGACCCGCCGTGGGACGTGTTCGGTCTGCCCCGGATCATCTCCACCGCGGAGGACTATGAGCGGCTGTTTGCCGCAGTGCCGGACAACGCCAACGGCATCACCTTCTGCACCGGGTCTTTGGGCGCGGGAAGAGATAACGACCTGCTGCAAATGGCGTATGACTACGCAAAACGCGGCAAGATCCACTTCGCTCACATCCGCAATATTCAGTATTCCAACGAGCTGGATTTCCGCGAGGTGGGTCACAAGACCGACTGCGGCAGCCTTGATATCTACGGCATCGTCAAAGCGCTGGTGGAAGGCGGCTTTGACGGTTACGTGCGCCCCGACCACGGACGCAATATCTGGGGCGAAAACGCGAAACCCGGCTACGGTCTGTATGACAGGGCGCTGGGGGCCTGCTACCTCAACGGTCTGTTTGAAGCAATTGAAAAAGGGAGGAAATAATCATGGAATTACCGTTCAGAGTGGATTTATCCGATAAAGTGATTGCGCTGACGGGCGCGGGCGGCGTGCT
>CAMVNL010000026.1 GCA_947168785.1 uncultured Clostridia bacterium
TCAATACGGATTTCTGTGGGATTGGGGATGAACAAATTGGATTTTGTCGCGCCGTTGGCGCGACAAAAAAGTTGAAAGTTGAAAGTTGAAATTCGGAAGCCCTGTCGGGCTTAATTAAATTATATAATACCGGCCGCAGGCCCCATATTTCAACTTTCAACTTTTCACTTTTAACTTTCGGGGGACACCCCGCCAAATCCGACTTGCCCTCGATTCCGCTATCATCCGTGTAAAAGATTTTTTTGCGGCTATCACACGCCGAACAGCAGCTCCGCGTAGGTCGGGAAGGGCCATGCGCTTTTATCCGTCAGCGTTTCGGCCTCGTCGCAGTACGTCCGCAGCGCTTCCATGGCGGGCAGCACCGCGTCGCGGATGGCCGCCGATTCGGCGATCACGTCACCCGTGGGCAGCGCCGCCGTGACCTGCTCCAGCGCCGCTGTCTTTTCCGCGATGGCGTCCGTGAGAGCGGACAGCTTTTTGACCAGCGATTTTTCATACCGGCAGGCGATACCGGCGTCCAGTGCCATTTTGCGGGAGGCGTTCAGCGCCAGCGACGCGGTGAACTGTTCCACTGCGGGAAGGATCTGCGTGTGGGACATATCGATCATGGTACGGGCCTCGATGCCCACGGATTTGCAGTAGTTTTCCAGCATGATCTCGCAGCGGGAGTGGAGCTCCGCCTCGGAGAAGACCCCGTGGGAGATCAGCATATCCGCGTTCTTTTGATCCAGCAGGTGGGGCATGCAGTCTGCCGTGGTGCGGTAGTTGCAAAGGCCCCTCTTTTCCGCTTCTTTGATCCACGCGTCGTCATAGCCGTTGCCGTTGAAGATGATGCGTTTATGGTCCTTGATGGTCTTTTTGATCATGTCGTGCAGGGCCGTCTCAAAATCCGCCGCCTGCTCCAGCCGGTCGGCGTAGATCTTCAGGGATTCCGCCACCGCGCTGTTCAGCATGATGTTGGTGCAGGAGATAGAGTTGGAGGAGCCGAGCATCCGGAACTCGAACTTGTTGCCGGTGAAGGCGAAGGGGGAGGTCCGGTTGCGGTCGGTGGTGTCCCGGTTGAACTTGGGCAGCACGTCCACGCCGAGGCGCATCTGCGTTTTTTCCGCCCCCTGATAGGGGGAATCGGTCTCGATGGCCTCCAGCACCGCGTTCAGCTCGTCGCCAAGGAAGACGGACACCACGGCGGGGGGCGCTTCGTTGGCGCCCAGGCGATGGTCGTTGCCCGCAGTGGCCACGGCGATGCGAAGCAGGTCCTGGTAGTCGTCCACCGCCTTGAGGACGGCGCACAGGAACAGCAGGAACTGGGCGTTTTCATAGGGCGTTTCGCCGGGGGAGAGCAGGTTCTGCCCCGCGTCGGTGGCGATAGACCAGTTGTTGTGCTTGCCGCTGCCGTTGACCCCGGCAAAGGGCTTTTCCGCCAGCAGGCAGACCAGCCCGTGGCGCAGGGCCACCTTCTGCATGATCTCCATGGTCAGCTGGTTCTGGTCCGCCGCAAGGTTGGTGGTGGTGTAGATGGGGGCCAGCTCGTGCTGGGAGGGGGCCACCTCGTTATGCTCGGTTTTGGCGAGGATCCCCAGCTTCCACAGCTCGTCGTTCAGCTCCTCCATAAAGGCCGCTACCCTTGGCTTGATAACGCCGAAATAGTGGTCGTCCATCTCCTGTCCCTTGGGGGCGGGCGCGCCGAAAAGGGTACGCCCCGTCAGGCGCAGGTCCGGCCGGCGGTCGTACAGCGCCTTGTCCACCAGAAAGTATTCCTGCTCCGGCCCCACGTTGGTGCGCACCGCCTTTGCCTGGGTGTTGCCGAACAGCCGCAGGATCCGCAGCGCCTGCTTGTTCAGCGCCTCCATGGAGCGCAGCAGCGGCGTTTTCTTGTCCAGCGCCTGCCCGCCGTAGGCGCAGAAGGCGGTGGGGATGCACAGGGTCTTTCCCTTGATAAAGGCGTAGCTGGTGGGGTCCCACGCCGTATAGCCGCGCGCTTCAAAGGTGGCCCGCAGGCCGCCGGAGGGAAAGGAGGAGGCGTCCGGCTCGCCCTTGATGAGCTCCTTGCCGGAGAACTCCATGATCACGCCGCCGTCCGGGGCGGGGGAGATGAAGCTGTCGTGCTTTTCCGCCGTGATGCCGGTGAGGGGCTGGAACCAGTGGGTGAAATGGGTGGCGCCCTTTGCCACCGCCCAGTCCTTCATAGCGGCGGCCACGGCGTTGGCCACGCCGATATCCAGCTCCGTACCCTCGTCGATGGTCTTTTTCAGGGAGGCGTACACCTTCGCCGGAAGCGTCGCCTTCATAATTCTGTCGTCAAATACAAGACTGCCGAAGTAATCCTTTACCGTTGCCATTGTTGATTCGCTTCCTTTCTGTTGTCTTACGGTTGGGGGGGATCAAGGTCATGACTGTGCAAATGGGGGATTATCGCGCTGATTCGCGAAATGATAAAAGTTAAAAGTTGAAAGTTGAAATTCGGAAAACGCTTCGCGTTTTGATTATAATTCAAGCCCGTAGGGCTTCCACATTTTAACTTTTAACTTTCAAATTTTAACTTTGCAATACAAAGCGTCTCCCCGATAAATACGTTCCCCGCTCAAACGATCCCCTGACTGATCATGGCGTCCACCACTTTTTCAAACCCGGCGATGTTCGCGCCGTCCACGTAGTTGCCGTCTTTGCCGTAGCGCTTGGCCGCGTCGTCGATATGGTGGTACAGGTCGATCATGATGTCCTTAAGCTGCGCGTCCACCTGCTCAAAGCTCCAGTGGAGCCGCTCGCTGTTCTGGCTCATTTCCAGCGCGCTTGTCGCCACGCCCCCGGCGTTGCTGGCCTTGCCCGGCAGGAACAGGATCCCCTGTGTCTGTAAATAAGCGGTGGCCTCCGCTGTGGTGGGCATGTTGGCACCCTCCGCCACGGCGATCACGCCGTTTGAAACCAGTGTTTTTGCGTCCTCCAGCGTCAGCTCGTTCTGGGTGGCGCAGGGGAGGGCGATATCGCATTTCACCGTCCACACGCCGCGGCCCGAATGATAGGCGGAATGGGGACGGTATTTCTGATATTCCGTCAGCCGCTGGCGGTTCTTTTCCTTGATCTCCTTCAGCGCCGCCACGTCGATGCCGTCGGGGTCGTACACCCAGCCGGTGGAATCGGAGCAGGTGACCACCTTCGCGCCGAGCTGCTGCGCCTTTTCAATGGCGTAGATGGCAACGTTCCCGGAGCCTGAGACCGTGATCGTCTTGCCCGCGATCTCCTGCCCGTGGCATTTCAGCATTTCTTCCGTGATATAAAGGAGGCCGTAGCCCGTGGCCTCCGTCCGGGCCAGCGACCCGCCGAAGGAGAGGCCCTTGCCGGTCAGCACGCCGGTAAACAGGCCCCGCAGCTTTTTGTATTCGCCGAAGAGGTAGCCGATCTCCCGCGCGCCGGTGCCGATATCTCCCGCCGGGATATCCGTATCCGAACCGATGTATTTGCACAGCTCGCTCATGAAGCTCTGGCAGAAAGACATGATCTCCCGGTCGGATTTGCCCTTGGGGTCGAAATCCGAGCCGCCCTTGCCGCCGCCGATGGGAAGCCCCGTCAGGCTGTTCTTGAAGATCTGCTCAAAACCGAGGAATTTGATGATGCCGAGATTGACGGAGGGATGCAGCCGCAGACCGCCCTTGTAGGGGCCGATGGCGCTGGAAAACTGCACCCGGTAGCCGGTGTTGACGTGCACCTGACCCTTGTCGTCGATCCACGGTACCCGGAACTTGATCTGGCGCTCGGGGTTGACCAGCCGCTCCAGCAGTGCGTCCCGCCGGTAGGATTCTTCATTGGCGTCCACCACGGGACGCAGGGAATTGAGCACTTCTCTTATGGCCTGATGGAACTCCGGCTCGTTGGGGTTTTCCTTTTCGATTCTTTCAATGACTTCGTCCACGTACGACATACAAACGTCCTCCTTCAAATTGTCAAAAGAAAAAGACGCCTTTCCCGCCGCGCGAAGCCCGCGCGGTGAAAAAGACGCCTTTGCCTTTGAAATATACGGTTTTCGATGGAAAAAGAGAAAGCGTCCCTGAACAAAACTGTTCAAAGACGCCATTGCCTTTTCTGCCTCTCATTATACGCCGTCCCCGGGAAAAGTCAACATTTTTTTGACCGATTGTGAAACATTTGACGAAAATTCACAAAAATCGTGTTTTTCGGGAATTGATTTTTGGAGATGACCTGATTTTGTTTGCATGATTTTGGGCTTGACGATGCCAAAAAACGGGCGTATAATGCAATTAATGAGCAAAGGCGTTCATTTTCGTACGGAAACCGTGCGAAAGTGAGCGTTTTTTTGTTTTATTGGAAAGAAGGGACAGCCATGAGACCAAAAGAGGGACAGGTCCGGATCCCCTCCGGCTGCGCCATCGCGGCAGTGATCTCCCGGGACGGGAACCGCATGTCCGGGGAGGGGATGATCCATGCCATGGAACCGATGCACGACCGCTCCAACGGCCTGGGCGGCGGCTTCGCCGGGTACGGCATCTATCCGGAATATAAGGATTTTTACGCGCTGCATTTATTTTTTGACAGCCGCGACACGCGAAAGGCCTGCGAGGCCTTCCTGAAAACCGGGTTTGAGATCTGTCATTCCGAGCGGATTCCCACCCGCAAGCTCCCCGCCATCACGGACGAACCGATCATCTGGCGATATTTCGTCGCGCCGCTGCAATCGGTGCTGCGTGATCTGCAATTGGACGAAAAGGAATTCGTCGTGCGGACGGTGATGCGGATCAACACGGAGATGAAGGGCGCCTACGTCTTTTCCAGCGGAAAGAATATGGGGACCTTCAAGGCGGTGGGCTTCCCGGAGGACGTGGGCGTCTACTATCAATTGGAGGAATACGCCGGGTATGCCTGGACGGCCCACGGCCGGTACCCCACCAACACCCCCGGCTGGTGGGGCGGGGCCCATCCCTTCGCCCTGCTGGACTATTCCGTCGTCCACAACGGTGAGATCTCCTCCTACGACGCCAACCGCAGGTACATTGAAATGTTCGGCTACCAGTGTACGTTACAGACCGATACCGAGGTGATCACCTATATCATGGATTACCTGCTGCGGCGGCAGGGGCTGACGCTGAACGAGGCCGCCGGGGTGATCGCCGCCCCCTTCTGGGAGACCATCGACCGCAAAACGGATCTTGTTGATAAAGAAAAACATATCTATCTGCGCACCCTTTTTCCCAGCCTGCTGATCACGGGGCCCTTTTCCATCGTCCTGGGCTTTGAGGGGGGCCTGATGGCGCTGAACGACCGGCTGAAGCTGCGCAGCATGGTGGTGGGGGAAAAAGACGACCGGGTCTATATCGCCAGCGAAGAGGCGGCCATCCGACGGATCGAACCGGACGTAGAAAACGTTTGGTCACCCGCCGGGGGCGAGCCCGTCGTCATCCGCGTAAAGGAGGGGGTACAACTGTGAACGGGATCTATATGACGCCGGAATTCGACGTGATCCGCAGCGACGCGCGCTGTACCGCCTGCCGCGTGTGCCAGCGCCAGTGCGCCAACGGGGTCCATTCCTTCCTGGCGGAAAAGGGCGTGATGGTCAGCGACGAGACGAAGTGCGTCAACTGCCAGCGCTGCGTCTCCTTCTGCCCTGCCCGGGCGCTGAAGATCGTCAGAAACGACAACCGCCTGCGGGAGAACGCCAACTGGGACCAGGACACGATCCGGGAAATCTATAAACAGGCCAATTCCGGCGGCGTGCTGCTCTCCTCCATGGGCAACCCCAAGCCGCTGCCGGTATATTGGGACAAAATTCTTATCAACGCCTCGCAGGTGACCAATCCCCCCATCGACCCCCTGCGGGAGCCCATGGAGACCCGCGTCTTTCTCGGGAAAAAGCCGGAAAAGGTCACCCGTGGAGCGGACGGGAACCTGATCACGACCCTTCCGCCGCAGATCGAACTGACGATGCCCGTTCTGTTCTCCGCCATGAGCTACGGCTCCATCAGCTACAACGCCCACGCGGCGCTGGCAAAAGCGGCGACGGAGCTGGGGATCCTTTACAACACCGGCGAGGGCGGTCTGCATGAGGACTTTTACCCCTACGGGGCGCACACCGTCGTACAGGTGGCCAGCGGCCGGTTCGGCGTGCATGAGAAATATCTCGAAACCGGCGCGGCCATTGAGATCAAGATGGGGCAGGGGGCCAAGCCCGGCATCGGGGGCCACATGGCCGGAGCGGAGATCGTGGGGGACGTCTCCCGCACCCGGATGATCCCGGAGGGGACGGACGCCATCTCCCCCGCGCCGCACCACGACATTTATTCCATCGAGGACCTGCGCCAGCTGGTGTATTCCCTGAAGGAGGCCACCCGGTACCGGAAGCCCGTCATCGTGAAGGTGGCGGCGGTACACAACATTGCCGCCATTGCCAGCGGCGTCGCCCGCAGCGGGGCGGATATCATCGCCATCGACGGTTTCCGGGGCGGCACCGGCGCGGCCCCTACCCGCATCCGGGACAACGTGGGAATCCCCATTGAACTGGCCCTGGCCGCGGTGGATCAGCGCCTGCGGGACGAGGGCATCCGGGGGCGCGTTTCGCTGATCGCGGGCGGCTCCATCCGCAGCGCGGCGGACGTGGTCAAGGCGCTGGCGCTGGGGGCGGACGCCTGTTATGTGGCAACGGCCGCCCTGCTGGCGCTGGGCTGCCACCTGTGCCGCACCTGCCAGAGCGGCAAGTGCAACTGGGGCATCGCCACCCAGGAACCGGAGCTGGTGAAACGGCTGGATCCCGACAGGGGCAGCGAACGGCTGGTCAATCTGATGAACGCCTGGCGGCATGAAATCATGGAGCTGATGGGCGGCATGGGTATCAATTCCGTGGAGGCGCTTCGGGGGAACCGGCTGATGCTGCGGGGCGTGGGCCTGACGCAGAAGGAACTGGAGATCCTCGGGATCTCCCACGCGGGGGAATAGAACGATGAAACAGATCGACGCAAAAGAACTGGATTTCCGGACGCTGAACGAGCGTCTGAGACAGGAAACGGACGATATCGAGATCCTGAACTGCTGCGGGCAGCGGTTCATCGGGGCGGGGCTTTCCGACCGGAAGCTCCTGCTCCGGGGAACGCCCGGCAACGCCCTGGGGGCGTACCTGAACGGCGCAGAGATCACCGTGGGCGGCAACGCCCAGGACGCGGTGGGCGACACCATGAACGCGGGAAAAATCATCATTCACGGCGACGTGGGCGACGCAGCCGGTTACGCCATGCGGGGCGGGACGATTTTTGTCAAAGGCAGCGCCGGCTACCGGGCCGGGATCCACATGAAGGCCTATCAGGATAAGATCCCGCAGATGGTCATAGGCGGCGCGGCGGGCAGCTTTCTGGGGGAATACCAGGCCGGGGGCGTGATCGTCGTGCTGGGGCTGGAAGAGCCGGACCGGCGGATCGTCGGCAATTTCCCCTGCACCGGGATGCATGGGGGAAAGCTGTTTTTGCGCTCCCGCTGCGAGGACGTGCGGTTCCCGGAACAGGCGACGGCCCGCCCGGCGACGAAGCAGGATCTCAAAGAAATTCACAATATCCTGCTTGATTATTGCGCTTTTTTCGCGTATGATATCAATAAGATTCTGGATGCGCCCTTTACCGTCGTCACGCCGGACACCGCGAACCCCTACCGGCGGATGTACGTAGAGAATTAGGAGGAACCCTATGAAATATTCCAAAGATGAGATCATGCAGTACCTGCTGGAGGAGGACGTGAAGTTCATCCGGCTGGCCTTCTGCGACGTGTTCGGCAAGCGGAAAAATATCTCTGTCATGCCGGAGGAGCTGCCCCGCGCCTTCCGGTACGGCATTGCGTTTGACGCGTCCTCCATCGCCGGGTTCGGGGATGAGACCCGCAGCGACCTGTTCCTTCATCCGGAGCCTGAAACCATCACCGCGCTTCCCTGGCGGCCCGAACACGGGCGGGTGGTGCGGATGATCTCCCATATCACCCATCCGGACGGCACCCCCTTTGACGGGGACACCCGTTACCTGCTGCAAAGCGCCATTGCCGAAGCGGCGAAGCGGGGCCTTGCCTTTTCCTTCGGCGCGGAGCAGGAATTCTATCTGTTCCAACTGGATGAAAACGGACAGCCGACGAAGATCCCCTGCGATCAGGCGGGGTATATGGATATCGCGCCGGAGGACCGGGGCGAAAACGTCCGCCGGGAGGTCTGCCTCACGCTGGAGCAGATGGGCCTGCGCCCCGAAAGCTCCCACCACGAGATGGGGCCGGGGCAGAACGAGATCGACTTCCGTTACGCCGACGCCCTCACCGCCGCGGATCAGGCCATGATCTTTCAGACGGCGGTCAAAACCGTGGCGCACCGCAACGGCTACCACGCGGATTTCTCCGCCAAGCCGCTGGAGGGTGCGCCGGGAAACGGGTTCCACATCAATCTTTCCGTGCAGCCGGAACAGAGCGACGCGGTTTTCGGCTCCATGATCGCGGGCATTCTCGCCCACGTGGAGGAGATGACCGTTTTCCTGAACCCCACGGAGAATTCCTACCTCCGGCTGGGTCAGCAGAAGGCGCCGGCCTATGTCTCCTGGTCCAGAGAGAACCGCTCCCAGCTGGTGCGCATTCCCGCCGCCGAGGGCGAATACCGCCGGCTGGAGCTGCGCTCTCCCGACCCCGCGGCCAATCCCTATCTGGCCTTTGCCCTGATGATATACGCCGCCCTTGACGGCATCGAAAAGGGGCTGCCGCTGCCCGAACCCGCCGATTTCAATCTGTTCAGCGCCAATCCGGACAAGCTGTCCGGGTTCCGCCGTCTGCCGGGGAGCCTGGCCGAAGCGCGGAAGATCGCTTCCGAAAGCGACTTTATCCGCCGCCACCTGCCCGCATCCATCATCAACGCCTATTGCGGGAACTGAATCCGCCCTGAAAAACGAGAAAGGAGGGGAAGAACGTGACGCAGCCCGAACGGGTCTACAGCGTGCTGCTGGTTTCCGCCTCGGCAACCTTCAACGCGGCGATGGGCGAACTACTGCCCGCGGCGGTCTTTACGCCGGTCCATACGGTTTCGGACGTCAGCGCCGCCAAGCGCGCCTTTGCGGGCCGCGCATACGATATCGTCATCGTCAATTCCCCTCTGCCGGATGATCCGGGCGTCCGCTTTTCCATCGACGCCGGGAGCGGCGGCGCGACGGTGTCTCTGCTGCTGCTTCGGTCGGAAATATATGAAGAGACCTCCGCCCGGGTCACGCCCCACGGGGTTTTCACTCTGCAAAAGCCCTTCACAAAAGCGCTGGCTCAGACGGCCCTGTCGTGGCTGATCAGCGCCCGGGAGCGGCTGCGGAAGACGGAAAAGAAGACGCTGTCGCTGGAAGAGAAAATGGAGGAGATCCGCCTCGTCAACCGCGCCAAATGGCTGCTGATCGAACAAAAGGGCATGGACGAGCCTACCGCGCACCGCTACATTGAAAAACAGGCCATGGACCGCTGCGTCACCCGCCGCACCGTGGCGGAAGAGATCCTCGGCGGGTAACCTCGTTTTTGACCGTTTATCTGACCACAGTTGGAACAATAACGGATAGAATATATGGAATGATTTGTATTATAATTAAACATCCTGCATGATGGATGTTCAGAAATAGAGTGATTGACAGCAAAAAAGTCCCGCTGCATTTTTGGGAGCAGGATGTCGGGGGGTCAAATCCCTTCACTCCGACCAAAATTGCGGTTCAGTCCGCACAAAAGCCGCAGAAGCTTGTTGCTCTGCAGCTTTTTTTGAAAGGAAAAAAGATGGCCTCTTGTTGCTTTGGAAATATAGCATATCACTTTTATAAATGTGAATTATTGCCTTTCTTTCTATTGTTTCGTGCCTTATTGTAACTTCAACCTTCACTTCCTCCGGCGGTTGCAGATTCCCGGATCTTGTTCAGTCTTATTTTTGGTTTTTCAGATTATCCGTGTGGCGCTTTCCGTTTTCGGTCTGCGCCGCTTTTGCTCTCTCCGACCGGGGCGGGACGGTGTGGAACGAGAAGTTTTCCCGCCTGACGGCGCCCCACAGAAATCCCGGCTCGTCGTCGGCGTTTTCCCGGATCCAGACCGCTTCCGGGTGTTTTGCTTTCAGCCTCATAACGGCGGCGTTCAGGTCCTTGTCCCAGTTGCGGATCTTGTGATATCAATACCGCATTTCAAAGGATAAAGGACAATGCTGTTTATCTCTGAAAGAAAGATTGGAAGAACGTTACAATGCGGTTGATCAGATTCCGCAGCCAGGCGAAGATATTGCCGAAGCCGGAGGCGATCCCTTCTCCGCTTTGACCGGGGAAACCGCCCTGACCGCCGGGGCCCATATTGCCGCCATTGGAGGTTCCTGCCGTGGCGGTCGTGCTGCCGTTAAGCGTATAGCTGCCGCCCGAAGTCAGCGCGGGGCTGGCGAACACCACGTAAGTGGCGCTGCGCGGCGCAGCGGACTGAGACGTATAAACCGTGTTGCCGGAGGCGTCCGTAACGGTGATCGTGCTGCCCGCGGCAATGAGATTGCTCCCGCCGCCCATGCCGCCGAAGCCGCCACTGCCGCCGAAGGCAACGTAGGCGCCGGTGTAGCTCTGCTGCATCATGGCATGGCCCACCGCCAGCACCGTCGCGCCCCCGAAGGTGCAGCCCATTTCGGTGTCAATCGGGTCGCCGTCGCCCTGGCTTGGCGCGTAAACCTCCAGCGTGCCGCCCGCGAGATTGGCGCTGCCGTTGGAATCCAGCGCGTCTCCGTTCGTGACGTTCACGTATACGTAGCCGCCGTACTGGTTATAGGAGAAATACGCGCTGCGGTCGGCGATATCGCCGTTGGCGGCGTTGATGCCGTCGTCGGTGGCCGTCACGTACACGTTACCGGAATATACGTTGACTACGGAGCCTTCGATCCCTTCGGCTGCTTTCGTCACGTTGATGGTGGGGCCGTCCGTCCCTTCGGCGCCGATATTCAAGGTATAGTCGCATTTGACGCCGTCGTCATTGGCGGAGACCGTAATATTGCCTGAAAGAATGTTGAGAACCTTCTCGGACTTGATGGCGTCGCCGTCATAGGAGCTTGTATCCTCAGGGTCTTTATAGCTGTGCCGGATGCTGACGTTGAGCGTGACGTCTTCAATGGTCAATGAAGCGGTGGAGAGCAGCACGTCGGTGTAGTTGCCGTCCGCGTCCTCTTCGTAGAGATCCGCACCGCCCTTCACGCCGTTTTTGCCGTAAGCATTTACGTTGATCGTGCCCGAGCCGGAAATGGTCACGTTGGAGCCGTCCTTGCACTTGACGACGGCGTTTTCGATGTCGGGATAGGTCGTTTCGTCAGTGTAGACGTCGTCGTTGTTGTATTGGTCGTCGGCGAGATTGTTGACGGACCCCGCCGCGGCCACGATGGTGACGCCGCTGCCCTTGTTGCAGGTGATGGGGGCCGTCGCGTGCGCCGAGAGCGTCAGACCGTCCAGCACCAGCGTCACACCCGTGACGTTTTTCTTAACCACGATCGTCCCGTCCGCGCAGGAGCCGGATACGATATACGTCCCCCGCTTCCGTAACGGAAAGCGCCGTGTTCTTCACCTTATATCCGGTGTAATCGCCTTCGGTCACGGTAATTCCATCGTCGGAAAAGACGAAGGAGGTCGCGTTGGCGGTATCGTATGCCGCGGCGTTGGCGGTCACGGCAAGCCCAGTCATCGTGAGCAGCATCGCCAGCGCGGCGATAACAGCCAGCAGTTTGTTCGTGCAATTCTTTTTCATGATCGTTTCTCCTTTTGTTTTGTTAAGGGTATGATAGCGGGTGTAATTAAAATGGAGTGAAAGACTTCTTTACGCGGAAAGCGTTTCCAGCCCTACCGCCGCCCGCAGGATCAACCGGGCGTCGGCAGACGTAATCTGTCCGTCGCGGTCCGCGTCGCAGGCCAGCGCCTCGCGGCTGCCGGACGCATAGCGCTCCAATCCTACCGCCGCACGGAGCGCCAGACGGGCGTCCGCCGCCGTCACTTCACCGTCTCCGTCCACGTCGCCGAGAACCACAGTCGTTTCACCTGTGCCGGGCTGCGTGGGCTGCTCGCCGTTGTCGGGGAAAGAGGGCTGCTCGCCGTTACCGGGGAAAGAAGGCTGCTCGCCGTTGCCGGGGAAGGAGGGTTGCTCGCCGTTACCGGGGAACCCGCCCTGACCGCCGGGGCCCATATCGCCGCCGCCGTTGGAGGTTCCTGCCGTGGCGGTCGTGTTTCCGTTCAGCGTATAGCTGCCGCCCGAAGTCAGCGCGGGGCTGGCGAACACCACGTAAGTGGCGCTGCGCGGCGCAGCGGACTG
>CAMVNL010000027.1 GCA_947168785.1 uncultured Clostridia bacterium
CCCGGCAACTCCCCGTTGAGGGGGTGGCGGCAGAGCACGCCCTCTTCCGTGATTTGGCACCGCAGAAAGGCGCTGTCCGTCTGCTTTGCCGCAGGCAGCGGCAGGATCCGATAGGAGGCGGTCAATGACAGCTGACGGCCCGACAGGTTTTCCGCTTCAAACAGAATCCGCTTTTTGCCGCCTTTTTCCGGCACCGCCACGGTCACCGTGACGCGGCAGGGGCCGCATACGCTTTCATAGACCGCCTCGGTATCCGTGAAGCGGGCCTTGGCGCCGTTGCAGACGTCATAGACGGCGCCGTCCGCCTCCAGAAACAGCCGCTCGCCGCAGAAGTCCCGGGAGGTATCGTTGCTCCAGGGGGTCAGGCGGCACAGCTGGGCGTTGTGGGCCCACGTGAACCCCAGCGACCGGTCGGAAACCAGCGTGCCGAAGCTGCGGTTGGCGAGGGTGTGGCACCAGGGCAGGGCGGGCGTTGCCGACAGGGTGAAAGCGCCTTGCCCGAAGCCGTTCGCGGGATCCGCCTTGTCGGCCTGCGATACCGCAGGCCGGGCGGCGGGCAGCACGGCAGGGGACTGAGGGGCGGGCGGCGTCTCCTCAACGGGATGCGTTGACGGGTACAGCAGGGAGGAAAACGCCGTCAAGGCCGTAACGGTCTCCGGCGGCAGCGCGTTTTGACGCAGCACGAACACCCCGCCGCTGCGTCCCTTGTCCCCGTGCAGGTCCTCTTCCCGCAGCAGCCGGTCGAAGGGGGCCGCGTCCCCGTCGGTATAGTCCCCGGGCGCGTCCGTCAGCAGCGCCAGATCGTTGGCGACGCCCGTCTCCGCCAGCCGCTTATGCAGCCGCAGCAGCGAGCGCAGCGCCCGGTCCGCGCACCGGTCCGCGTCCCTGACCGTGATCAGCGGCAGGTCGCCGGAGATCCCCACCGCCCACAGGGCGCGGCGGCCGGTCGTCAGCGCCTGCGCCGCGGCCCGTGCCTCCGCGCTCCGTTGGCCGAAAAACGCGTCCCGCAGGAAGCGCGCCGCCGGAGGGGCGGAAAAGGCGTCGGCGGCAAAGGGATTGCGCGCCCCGGCGGAGAGCGAAGGCAGCGCCGCCGCCCGGATGGTCTCCAGCCGTTCCGCCGCTCCGGCGGGGGTATCGGCGCAGGTCAGCGCCAGCACCTGTTCGGCGCTTTTGCCCGGGGGCAGGTCAAAGGAAAGCGTGAGCACGGCGGCGGGGCTGACCGAGCCGCCGGTCCCTTTGCCCTGCGCGAAGAACATCGGCGCGTCCCGGTAGGGGTCACGGGGCAGCGCCGTCTCCCGGTCGGTGGTGAAACGGAAATCCGACCCGCCGTAAAACCCCGCGCACAGGGCGGCGCGGACCGGCGCCACCCGGATGAAGGTCAGGGTGCGCCGCAACGGGTCATAGGCGCTGCGCAGGAACAGGTCGGTGAAGGCAGGGTGGGGCTCCTCCCGCAGGGCGGGCAGCAGCAGTGGTTCAAAGTAAAAGCTGACCTCCGCCCGCAGCGGTTTGCGCCCTCGGTTGGTCAGCCGCACCGGCGCCAGCAGCGCGGGCTGGGCCGGGTGCCCCAGCAGCGCCAGTGAGATCCGCAGGTCCCCCCGGGTCAGCCCGGCGGTAAACGCCGTCTCGCCGAGATCCCCCTTGCTGCCGGGCGCCGCATTCAGCGTCGCCGTCTCGCCGTTGGCCCTGAAAGAGACGGTAACGCCCCTGCACCGGTCCCCATAGCGGTAGACCTCCAATGAGGAATACAGGCTCCTGTTGCGGCCGGTCCGGTCCGCCGCCAGCAGCCATTCCCCGCCATAGGCGGCCGCCTCCGAAAAGGGGGCTTCGTCGGTTTCCGCTCCGGCGGTCCGCAGAAGCTCCTTCGGGCGTTTTGCACCGCTGTAACGCCGTTTTTTGAAGATGTCCGGCGCGGTTGGCACCTTTTCACACAGCAGGCTTTGCCCAGCCCGCATGGCGGGGTCCCGCATAAAGCGCTTGACGAAAATATCATCCAGCAGGGCGTTGGCGGCGGCTATAATGCTCATGCCCACGTGATGGGCCATGTAGCAGCGCACGATGCAATAGTCCTCACCGCCGGTACGGGAGGGAGTGAAATCCACCGCCTCGTAAAAGCCGCAGGGGCCTG
The DNA here is from genome assembly GCA_947168785.1 of uncultured Clostridia bacterium. Taxonomy (GTDB): domain Bacteria; phylum Bacillota; class Clostridia; order Oscillospirales; family Acutalibacteraceae; genus RUG806. The sequence goes on from CAMVNL010000027.1 coordinate 2,126, forward strand.
TGGCGTGAAGGGCGGCGATGGCGGAAAGGTTCTTCATTGCCCCTTGAAAGTCAAAGGGCAGCGCCAGAAAGGTGGAATAGGGGGAGATCACCGGCTCGTCGTCCGCCAGCCGCTTGAGGGCGAGTGAGGCAAGGCCGTGGGCCTTATAGCGGTAATTGCCGGCGTGGTCCGCCGCGAAAAAGCAGCTTTCGGAGATGCCCCAGGGCAGCCCCCTCATCCGCCGCTTCTGAGCGGCGAGGCAGGCCTTCAGCGATTCATAGATAAAGGAGTTTTCCACCGTCGGGATGAAGAGGGCGGGCATGAAGTATTCAAACATCGTCCCCGTCCAGGAGGCCGCCGTCACCCGGCCGCCGCTGCGCACCAGCATTCTGCCCGCCGCCCGGTAATGGGCCGCGGGGACGTGCCGCATGGCGGTCTCATAGTAGGAGGTCATCCGCGCTTCGCTCATCAGCAGATCATAATACGAATCGGAGAGCACCCCCTTCTGCGCGTCGAAGCCCACGCGGAACAGCGCCCGCTTATCGTCGTAAAGGAAGCGCAGGTCCGTCGTCTCCCGCAGGGTGCGGATCAGACCGGTCAACGCCCGGGCCCGTTCGCCTCCCGGCTCTTTCAGCCCCTCCTCCAGCGCCGTCAGGCAGCAAAGAAAATTGCCGCAGTCCACGGTGGAGATATATTCCGGCGTCAGCGGCGACAGCGTGCCGGTATCGTACCAGTTATACAGACATCCGTTATATTTTGGCAGGGCCGCGACGGTTTTCAGCGTGGCGGAAAGCCGGTCCAGCATCTCCTCCGCGCCGATCAGCCCCAGATCCCGCGCCGCCATCACGCTGACAAGGTACAGGCCGATATTGGTGGGGGAGGTACGGCGCGCCGTGCGCATCACCGGGGTCTCCTGCCGGTTGTCCGGCGGCAGGTGGTGCTCCTCTTCCGTCACGGTCCCCTCGTAGTACCGCCACGCGGCGGCTGTGAAGGAGCGGACGGTTTCCCTGTCCCGTTCGCTGATCTTCCGCCGGTTCCCCTGCGGCAGAGGCAGGCCGTCTGCCAGTGAAAACAGCGTCGCCGTCAGGATCAGCAGCCCCACCAGCCGGCCGAAGGGGCCGCCGTACAGGCACAGTATGGCGCACACCCCCAGGGGCAGCAGATAGCCGCTCAGCAGCGGCCGTGCGGCGCGTCCCTCCGCCTGCAGGGCGGTGGTCCAGCGCAGCAGATGCTGATGGGTGACGGCGGAACGCACCGCCGCCCTGACCAGCGCGTCGGCGCAGACAAAGGCCTTGCGGGGCAGCATCCCGGCGCACAGCAGCGCCCGGAGAAAGCTTTTGACGGAAAGGCTCATCTCGGTGGAAAAGTATCGCCCGAACAGGCTTTTCAGCCCGCCCCGGCGAATAGCGGACAGGCAGGAAAGCAGGCTGTCCGCGCTGCCGGAAAGCAGGGCCGCCGCGAACAGCGCCGCCGCCCCGCGTTCCCCGGCGAAGGGCGCCGCCAGCAGGCAGGCGAGGGCGAAAACGGGGACCGCCGCCCGCCGGACGTTCTGCCACAGCTGCCAGCGTGCCGCGGCGGGCAGCATGGCCGCCGGTTTCCCCGTCGCCACGGGGCGCAGCAGATAGCGCAGGTTCTGCACGTCGCCGCGCACCCAGCGGTGCATCCGGGCGAAGTAGGAATCCGGCTTGCCCGGGAAGGATTCGGTGATCTCGCACTCTCCGGCAAAGGCGGTGCGCAGCATGGCCCCCTCCAATATGTCGTGGCTCAGGATCCGCCCCTCTTCAAAGCGGCTGCCCACGGCCCGGTTGAAGGCGTCCACGTCGATCAGCCCCTTGCCCGTGAACAGTGAGCACCCGAACAGGTCCATATTCCGCTCCGACATCGCCGGGGCGTAGGCCAGCGTGCCGCCCTCGGTCAGCAGGCGGGTGAAAAAGGTGCCGGCGGCGGAGCGCAGCGACACCTCGCTGCGGGGGGCGAAGCATCCGTATCCCCGTCGGACGACGCCGTCCGGACCGAAGACGGGCCGGTTCAGCGGGTGCCGCGCCGCGGCGACCAGCCGCCGCAGCGTACCGAAGGAGATCTCCGTATCGCCGTCCAGCGCCATGAGGTAACGGACGTTTGTCAGCCCTTTGACGTCGCCTGCCAGCGTCTCAAAGCGGCTTTCGTCGCCGTCCCGCAGAAATGCCGACAGCGCGATCACCGCCCCCCGCTTGCGCTCAAAGCCGGTGTATTCCCCCTCGGTGGGGGCGTAGACGCGCCGCCGTACCGCCGCAGCGAACCCGCCGCCGAAATCCCGGTTCAGCCGCCCGATGACCCGTTCCACCGCCGCCTTGTCCGCCGCGTCCTCCGGCAGGTCCGGGGTGGGGGCGTTTTTCTTGTCCAGCAGCAGCAACACACGCACGCCCTCGTCGGCGTTGGTGGTATAAAGATCCGACAGGTGCGCGTAAAGCTTTTCGCTGTCGCCGGCGGCGGGCATCAGGCCGCTGACCGTGATCAGCACCGCGTTATCCTTTGTGATCGGCGCTTCCCCCTCCATGGCGCACAGGGGCTGCGCCGGAAACAGTCTTGCCCGCAGCTGCTCGGTCAGGGGGAACAGCGCCGCCGAAAGGGGCAGCCACAGCAGCAGGGCGAAAAGAGGCTCCCCCGCCCACAGCGCCGCGCCGACGGCGCAGCCGAGAAAGAACAGCGCCTCCAGCGCCAGAAAGACCGCCGCCGCTTTCGTCTTGTCCTTTTGCAGCGGGAGGTAAAAGCCGATGTGCCGGTCGTTTGCTGCTTCCGTCGCCTTATTCAGCGCCGCTTGGGCAAAGTCCTTTTCGCTGACGCCCTGTTTTTTCGCGCCGCATATCACAGCCCGCCGGTAGAGCGCCTGCGTCTCTTTGCTCATGGCCGCATATTCCCCGGTGGGGTCTGCGGCCAGCAGCCGTTCCGCTTCGCAGGCGCTTCGCGTCAGTTCGTCAAAATCCACGTGGCGCAGGGAAAGCAGCGACCGGACGCAGTCGCAGACGGTTTTCGCCGCGTCGGCGTCGCCGGACAGTTCCTTTTGCGCCGCCCTTGCTGCCTCGCAGGCAAAAAAGGCTCCCGCCGCGGCGGGCAGCAGCGCGCAGTCGGAAAGGGACGGCCCGAAGGCGGCGACCCGCCGCGTCAGGGCGCTGCCCTCCGGCAGTACCCCGCCGGGGCAGCAATCCCCCCACAGGGAGAGGAGCTTATGGAACCGCTCTTTGCCGTCGCGCTTCGCCGCGCTTTTGGCGTCCTCCAGCGCGCTGAGCAGGGCGGGCAGGTTATCGGTGATCCACGCCGCCGCGTCGGTTTCCCGTCCGGTTTTCTCCGCTTGTTTCACGTATTGCATCAGTTTCCTGCGGCAGCTGCGCAGGTGTTCCGTCGTTGTTTTCATGTCCGCTTCCGGAAGGAATGCTTCCGTCGTCTCCTTTTTTACGGTTTGCCGGAAGTGTTGACGGACCGGCGGTTTTTTATGCCGAAAAAAAGGGAGGGGGCGCTTCCCTTGCGGAAAGCGCCCCGGTAGGAGATAGGTGTGTGGAAATCGTTGGAAGGATCAGCTTTGCCGATCAGCCTCTCTTGAAGAGGTTCTTGAAGAAGTTGACGATCTTCTGGAAGAAGTCGACGATCTTCTGCCACAGGCCGGCGATGCCGGTCTTGCCGCCGTCGTCCTGTTCGCCCTGTTCGCCTTCGTTACCGGCGCCGGGCATCGTGTTCTCGCAGCGGTCGCAGACGCCGTCGTTGTTGTCGTCCACGTGGCCGAGGGCGGGCACTTCCTCCTGTGCGGTGAGTACCTTGCCGCAGTCGGCGCACTTCAGGCCTTCGGTCTTACCGGCGGCGGTGCAGGTGGCTGCCACGGCGGGGATGGCTTCGGTGTTGGCGTGGTCGCAGGCGAAGTCCGCCAGCAGGCCGCTCTCTCTCTCGAGGTCAAGCAGCGCGGGAAGAATGTGCGTTCTGCGCGCATTGATGCTTACTATGTTGCGGGCCGCGATGCCCTGGTCGCTGGCAGCGCCGGTGAACTCTTCCTGTACGGTCTCAGAGGCCGTGTAGAGCTGCGCTTCCACCGTATCCGGGAAGAAGGCGTCCACGATGTAGTCGGAGGCTTTGATCAGTGCGTAGGTGACCGGTACGCCGCCCGCGATGGCGTCTTCCTTCACCTCGAACAGGGCCAGGAAGTCGCCCAGATCGCCGTCAAGGGCCTTGTCATAGAAGGAGGATCTGACCGCGGAGACGGAGGTGTAGTTGCTGAACATGCTGTTCATGGGCAGCACCGCGTTGGCGACCACGTTGATTCTGCCCCAGACGTCCTTCATGCCGTCCGCGTTGCCGGAGGCGATCAGCAGGCCGTTGGTGAGACCGATGAAGCGGTCGGTCAGCGCGCTGAGGGTGGTCTGCCAGTTGTCGCTCTTCTTGACGTTCAGCTTGAAGGCGACGGTGCCGAGGCCGAGATCAAAGTCGTCGTTTGCCTTGCCGATCAGCTCGTTGGCGGCGGCGTTGATCTTGTCGGTGGCGTAGGTGGCGGCGTAATAGAGGATATCGACGATCTTGCCCATGATGGCGTCTTCCGCGCCGTCCTCTTTCACGTTGGCGTAGTCAATGGGGGCGTAGGTATAATCCCAGCCTTCCAGGTCGATGGCGTTCATCGCCTTGCCCAGCACCATATCCACGGCGGCAGCGGCGATGGCGTCAAGGGTGTCGAGGTTTTCCACTCTCATGTGGAAATCGTAGAAGATGCTGTCGGGGTCATCCTCGGCCAGCAGGTCGCAGGCCACGCGGATGCCGCAGTCAAGGGCGTTCTCCACGGAGGAGAAATCCATATCGTAGATCATGCCCGCGTTGAAGCCGTGTGCGGAGGCGAATACCGCGCTGATGTCGGCTCCGTCCGCCAGGGCCACGAAGGTGTCGCGGTCAATATATTTCTTCATGGTGTCCAGCAGGCCGGAGACCTTGTCGCAGATCTTCTGCAGGTTGGCATACAGATGGGTGTTGTCGCCGTCTTCAATGCCGAGATAGGCCATGCCCGCGTCGGAGGCGATCATGTCAACGGCCTTGTAGAGGATGTGGTTGACCTGACCCACGGCGCCCTTGTACTGGTCGTAACCGGCCATTACGTCAAGCAGGGTCTCGTCATATTCGGCGTCGGCGTCGATGTAGCTGACCAGCGCCTTGATCTGATTCAGCTCTTCGATCTCGCCGTTCAGGTTGTTCATCACGATGGTGACGAACGCCGGATCCGCCAGCATATCGCCGATGGCCGTTTTGATGGTGCTGACCACCATCGGCTGCACCAGGGAATTGGCGAAGGAGTAGACGCCGCCCAGATTGACGACGGTGGCGTCGGGATCCAGCAGGTTCGCGGTGACGGTCGCCTCAATGGGAGAGGTGATGTTGACCTTGGCGGTGGCGCTTTCCACCTTCACCTGCACGGCGAAGGAATCCTCATCCTTGTAGGCCTTATAGGAGAAGGTCGCCTGCGCGTCGGAAACGTTGAACGCAACGGTCGTTCCCATCGCGTCCACGGAACCGCCCTTGCCGTTGACGTAGTCCTGCAGGTAGGCGATCAGGGCTTCTTCCACGTCGCTGAGCTTGATGTCAAGGTTCATCAGCTCTTCTTCGTTAAAGGTCGCCTTGGTCTTGAAGTATTTGCCCCAGGCTTCGGCGGCGCCGGCCACCAGCGCCTTGTCGGCGGGGGTCATTTCGGAGTTTTTCTTCACTTCAATGCCAAGGTCTTCGTCCGCGTACTGATCCAAAGTATCCTTGGCCTGGTCGTTGGCGTAGATGGTGGGCATATAGTCGTTCATTTCCGCGCTGGCGGGATGATAGGTGGCGTAGGTCTCGTTGTTTTCGTGACCAATGGTCAGCACGGGGGGCTCCACGTTCACGCCGGCCTCAACGACCTTCACCATGCCCTGCAGCGCCTTGAGGAAGCCTTCCAGCACGCCGTCCAGTTGGCCCTTATAATCGTTCTGCAGCAGGCCGATGAATTCCTTCACAAGGGTATAAACGTCGGTGGTGCGCAGGTCCATGGCCTGAACGGCGGCCTTGCTGTCGGCGGAAAGCACGTCGCCGAAGAGCTTCAGGAAGCAGTCCTTCACGCCGTTGCTGATGGTCAGGTCAAAGGTCTCCGCGCGGCTGCCGTCGGCGTTCTTGGGGATATCGTAGCCCATCTCGCGGGCGATCTCCTCCACGAACTTTTCCTGAATGTTGCCGGTGAGCAGATAGTCCTCATAGAAGGTCTTGATGGGGTCGCCGTCTTCCAGCGTCTCGATGTATTCGCCCACCTTGCCGTAGTCGAACACCTGATCGTCCCAGCGGAACACCTTGCCGAAGACGTCGGCGTTGTCCGCCATGAACTGGAAGACGCCGTAGAAGAAGTTGACGTCGCCGCCCTCGCGGGTGACCAGCGCGTCGGTGTTAAGGCTTGCAAAGTCGCCTTCGAGATCGGCGACGTGGTCTTTCAGACCGATCAGGGAATCAACGCCTTCAATTTTGTACTGGGCCAGCTCGGCAACGCCGAGGCTGTCCACGAATGCGTTGAAATCCGCCGCCTCGTCGGCGATCCGGCGATCGAGCCAGTCCAGAATGATACCGGCGATCTGGTCATAGGTCAGATTGGCGGTATCGCCGTCCGCCACCGCGCCTGCGTCGTAGGGCGTATAGGCGGAAGCGGGGCTGTCAATGGTTTTTTCCGCCGCGAACGCGACGGAGCAGCACGTCAGCGCCATTATCACGCTGAGAATGACCGCTAACATCTTTTTCATGGGATAGATCCTCCTGTCATTTTTTTGAAGCAGTAAGCAAAGTTTTACCCTTCCGCCTAAAATTGTATGCCCCGAAGGAAAAACAAGCAAGCGACAAAAAACGCGGAGTTGTCACACATGGTGCAACAACTCCGCAATAATTATTGAATTCTGTTGATTGTGCACAAATCCGCTCTCAGAACCCGGGGGGCGTTTCCGGCAGCTTCAGCCCTTCCGCCGTTTCCAGCTTCACGGACATGCGCAGCACAAGTCTCGCGTCGGCGGCGGTGATCTTCCGCTCTGCGGAAGGCGCGTCCACGTCCGCCCACGCCTGCATCTCCGGCGTGAATTCCTCCAGCTTGACGGAGTACCGCAGGATCAGCCGTGCGTCGGCGGCGGTGACCCTGCCGTCGAAATCCACGTCGCCCCAGCTGTATTTGAAAAGCTTTGCGTAAAGGGTCGCGTCCTTGTCCGTTCCGGCGGCGATCTTCGCCACGGGGTCGCCGTCGAAGTTGACGTTGTCGTACCAGCCGAGGAATTTATACAGCTTCACGGCGGGGGCCAGCGGCTGCAGGACGATCTCGTCGTCGATACAGCGGGTCGCGGGGTTGGGATTGTTGAAGAATTTATCCGCGTCGGGATCGCGCAGGTCGTAGTTGAGTTTGTAGGGGATCGCCGTCCACTTGGCGTACAGCGTTTTTACGCCGGTATCGGTGCCCTTGATCTCGGTGACCTTCTCTTTAAACGCCATGTCGGCGAACCAGCCGTCAAAGGTATATCCCGTGCGGGTGGGCGACTGCAGCAGGATCCCGTTGCCGTAGGTGTAGTTGTCGGGGTTGCCGCCGTTCCAGGCGTCCTCCAGCCCCAGCACGTAGACGATATCCCACCGGCCGAGGATCCACTTGGCGTACAGCGTCACGTTTTCGCTTTCGTTAAGAACATAGGCGCCTTTTTCTTCACTGAAGGGCAGCTTGCCGTTGTTCAGGTCTTTGTTCAGATACCAGCCGTCGAAGAGATAGCCGGTCTTCTCGGGGGCGTAGATCAGCGTCTCGTTGGCGCCGCCCGGATTGATCTGATAGGAGGCGGGGTTCTTTGCGTTGTTGGTATAGTCCTTGCCCGCGCCGGCGTAGGTAATGGTCTTGGCGGGCAGCTCCCAGCGGGCGTACAGCGTTACGTCACCTTTCATGGAGGCGTAGACGAGGGAGGTCACCTTGCTGCCGCCCTGGGCCGCGTCGTACCAGCCCAGGAACTTCGCTCCGCTGTATTCCACATCGTTGATCGTGACCTCGCCGTCGTCTGTATAGATGCGCTCGGGGTTGGGATTATACACGCTGTCCGTCACCGCGCCGAAATCGTAGCTGACGGTACGGAAGGGCAGCTCCGTCCATTTGGCGTAATAGGTGCGGCTGGCCTTTTCGGCGGTGTTGAAGGATTTGATCTGCGTCCCCTTGGCGAAGTCTTTGGTGGTGAACCAGCCGTTGAAGGTGAAGTGCTCCCGCTCGGGGATATAATCCCCGGAGGTCAGATCCACGTTGACCAGGGTGTCCTCGTCGAACTGCTCCAGCTGATGGGAACCGTAAGGGAAGGAACCGCCGTTGGTTTCGTAGCGGATCGTGAACTTGCCGGTCAGGTTTAGTTCCGCCGGGTCGGAATAGCCGGTGCGGATGCGGACGGCCTCGTTTTCTCCCAATACGAAGCGGTAAATGTCATATTCGCTTTCGTTTTCAACTTTTTCGTCGTCAACGCCGATGTGGCCGAGCAGTACGGCGCGCACACAGACCCGGTCGTTCGTCTGATAACCGGCGGCCTCGAGCTTCTGATAAAAACCGTAATAATTGTCGTCGAATTCCGCATAAGGCACATACGGATCGCCCCAGCGCTCCAGAATATACCACGGGCCGTCGTTGACGCGCAGTTCAAAACACAGGCTTGGTTCGTAGCGTTCTTCGTCAACGTATTCTTCGCGTTTTTCTTCCGACAGCGCGGCGTATCTTACCAGCGCGGTCTCGGTGGCGGCTGGCCAGCGCACCGCAAGACGGTGATTCGCGGCCTTTACGGTCTCGCCGTCACGCTCGTCTTCGTAGCGGTCCACGGACAGCAATTCCAGCGTGGGCGCGTTGTCCGTCAGCAGTGCGGCTTTGTCCGGCACGCAGTTCTGCGCCTCGGGGGAGGCCTTCGCGTTGTTGAAGGTGCTCACGCCGCTCCAGGCGGAATAGGTCACGGTCTCAAATTCAAGGTTCCCGGCGTTTTCGTTTGTGGAAAGGTGCGTAAACACGCGGTAACGGGCCTTGACGCTGATGGTCTCCTTGTTGAAATCCACCATGCAGCCCTTCCACGCTTTATCTCCGTCGGGATCATAGTCGCCCTGATACTCGCCCCTGCCCTGCAGCAGCGTCCGGTTGTGCTTGTCGATGACGGCTTTCGCTTCGCCGCTGTCTTTGTAGGCGGCGTAAAAGCAGCTTCCCGCCCCGTCGAACAGCCGGATATCATTATACAGATTGCAAATGCCGATATTCTTATTCGGCAGGTCGTCGTATTCGTAAATGCCGTCGTCGTCAAGGTCGTATTCGGTGGGCTGCTCGTAGTACAGCGATTCCGGATCTTCGTCCAACGTGTTGACCCAGTTCGCGCCGCCGTCAAAGGAATAGGCGAACTGCACGCCGACCCGGAACGTGCATCCTCCGATGTCGTCCTGATCCGTGCCGAGCATGTCGGCAAACATGCGGTCTTCATTTTCGTCGGCGGCGTAATACAGGTCGGCAAGCGCCTTCAGCTCGCCGCTGGCGCGGTAATGCGCGGTCACCCACGTGCCGTTTTCGTTCGATTCCTGCTCGAGGAAGATGATCCCGGGCGCGGAAGTGAGCTTGAACGTGTGGCTTTTCACGTCCCACGGCGACGTGCCCGCCGGCACGGCAAACGCGGGCAGAACGACGGTGAACGCCAGCGCCAGCGCCAACAGTACGGATAAAAATCGTTTCATGACAATTCCCTCCAAAATGAATGAATGTATTAAATGAGAAATGAACGGTCATTCGTTTCCGGCGTTTGCCCGGAAGGCGTAATACTCGTGTACCAGACTTCGGTAGCCCAGGCGTTTCAGGTCTTCATATCTTGCGTTGTAGCGGGCTTTGGTATGGGTTCCGGTCAGCAGGTAGCGCAGGCAGTCCTGAGCGTAGGCGTCAATCTGCCGCAGGCTTTCGTCGGTGGTCAGCACCGGGAAAAACCAGTAGGCCCAGGTCAGCTCGTTGTCGGCGGGGTTCTCGAACAGCTTGGCGTTGAATACCCGGATGAACGCCGCGGCGGCCTTTTCCCCGCCCAGTTCGTTGCGCTTTGCCCAGCGGGCCAGCGCCCGGGTCTTGCGTCGCATCTTCTGCTTCATTTTGGTCAAGGACGCCGGGGCCAGGTCGGTGACGCCGTTCCGGTAACGGAAGCCCAGAT
>CAMVNL010000028.1 GCA_947168785.1 uncultured Clostridia bacterium
CTTTTTTTTGTCAACGATTTTTATTATTGGAAAACCCGCGTTTCCCTTTTGGCGACGTTGAAAGGGCAATTGAACCAAAAAGAAAGAAAGTATTGTATTTTAACGGACGATATGATATCATCATACCAAAAAGGGGGCGTTTTTCATGGCAATTTGTCCGAAATGCCAAAAGAAGCTGAAGCTTTGGCACGTTTCGCAATACTGCCCTTACTGCGGGACGAATATCGTCTTTCACTCCTTTGAGGCCAATTTTGAAAAGGACCGGCGGCTGGCGGAGATGTCCCTGGCGGGGTTTCGCGTCAAAATGGAGAAGCTGAAAAAGTCGTATCTCTCCGGCTGGCCACAGAAGCTGAAAATCGCCGCCTGTATTTTGCCGCTGGCGGGGCTGTTCATTCCCCTCGGGGGGATGAACGTCAAAATGGGGTGGTATGAGGATTCTCTCCGGTTCTGGGCGTTGGATCTGGCCTATAATGCCTTTACGGGCAAGGGGTATTTCAGCGCCTTCGCCTCCTTCGGCGACGCGCCGGTCTTCGGCGCCGCCGTCACGGCGCTGCGCACGGCCATGCTCTGCTGCGCTGTCGCCGCCCTGTGCGCCGTGGGCATCCTGCTGACGGAGCTGTTCTGCTTCGCCGGGAACAAGCGCACCGGCGCGGTTATCACCGCATTTTCCCTTCTGGGCGCCGGGGCGACGGTCGCGGAATACGCCTTCTGCCGCGCCGCCGTCAACGCCGCCCCCGCGGGCAGCGTATTTTCGGGATATCTCAACGGCCCGTTGTTTCTTGTCCCCCTGCTGCTTTTCGCTTTCGCGGGGGCTGCGGCGGTGCTGTGCCTGAAAAAGCCGCCCGTCGTCATCGTCAGCGAGGGCGACCGGCTGCGGCTGGATTACCGGGAAAAGCTGCGCAGGGGCGAGATCGACCTGCTGGACGTCCCCGCGCCGATCTATGAATCGGAAGAGGATCGCTTGGAAAAAGAAAAGCTCATCCGGGGGGCCTACCACATGGATGAGGTGAAAGAGGCGGAGGAGGTGAGCGACAATGGATGAACGGGAAGTGATCGCCGGCCTTGACGAGGAAGAACAGAAACGGCTGGAACGCATCGCGAAGCTGGACGCCAACCAGAAGCGCAAAAAAATCATCTTCGGTGCCGTCACCGTGGCACTGATCGCCATGTTTATGGCCGGCACGGTCTTCGGCGCGAAATACATTCTCAGCAACGAGGGGACGCAGCCCCTGCCGGCGGCGGCGTTCGACCCGGTGGATGAATCTCCCGACGGCGTGATCGCCGAAATCAACCGCCTGATCGCCGACACGGAGAACTTTGACGCCGTCAAGCTGGACAGCCGCTTCCGCGTTTCCATCGACCGGGACAGCATCACGGCGGAGGGCGAAAACGCCAACGAACCGCTGCTGCGGTACGTGAAGGACGCGGTGGAACAGACCCTTTCCGACCTCTATTCCGAGGCCGGACACGAGGGAAGCTACGGAGAGGACTTCTCTCCTTATCTTCCCGATTTTGACTTCACCCCGGGGGACGTAAGAGAGATCGCCTTCGCGCCCAATGAGGACAACGACGGCGAGCTGATCGCCGCCTTCACCTTCGACGGCTGTCCCTATGATTCGCTGCCCGGGTCCAGAGTCTGTGAGATTTTCGCGCTGGAGGATCTGCCGGCAACCGTACGACAGGCAGAGGACGCCTTCGCCGATTCCTTCACCGTCAATTCCCTCGACATCGACTACGACGATTTCCATATCAACGCCTATGTGGCGCGCAGCACCGAAAACGGCCCGGAGACGCGGCAGCTCAACCGGATCGACTACGTGCGGACCGGGACCGTCGCCCTTAACGTCACCTTTACCGGCGATCTGGCAGCCTTCGGTGAGCAGACCATCCGCTTCCGGATCACCTGCGACGAGGAATATCGCTTTGACCGCATCTCTTTCCGCATCAGCGCTCACTCCCACTTCATCGAAAAGGGCGATTCCGACGAGATCAGCCACCGGATCAGCTCCGACCAGTCCGTGGCGGACTACCTGATCCGCTGGGAATCCTCCGACCCGGAGGTGCTGTCCGTGGACGAGGACGGCTTCTATAAAGGAAAGGCCGTCAGCGACAAGCCCGTCACCGTCACCGGCACCTACGTCTATAACGGAAAGGAATATACGGATACCTGCCTGTTCTACGTGCGAAAGCCCGTCAAGAGCGTGAAGCTGTCCGAAGAAGCTATGACAATGAATCCGGGCGAGACGAGGACGCTGGAGCCCGTCGTGAAGCCCGACGACGCCACCTTCAAGGACGTGTACTGGTTCAGCACCGACGAGAGCGTGGCCACCGTGAAGGATGGCGTGGTGACCGCCGTGAATCCGGGGCAGGCGGGCGTTTACGTCATCACGCTGGACGGCAACTATAAAAAGACCTGTCAGATCGACGTGAAGGGATAAAGGAGGGATCACGATTGGCTGTATCAACGAAAGAAAAACTGGTCGACCGATTTATCAAGGCCGATGAGAACTCCGCCGCCACCATCGACGAGAGCATCTTAAAGCGCTATGAAAATCTGGCCGTGGATATCTACAGCACCCGGCAGGTCTCCGTGGGGGAGATCGGCTGGATGGCGGCCCAGAAGTTTGCCCGGGCCCTGAAAAACGGGCTGGACAACTACCAGAACCTGTATTTCACCAAGGTGCTGAAGATCGACCTGGTGTATATCACCGTCATCAAGGCCATCATCACCGTCTACGACACCCTGAACGACCCGCTGATGGGCGTGGTCTTCGATAAGACCCGCACCCGCTGGGGCAAGGCGAGACCCTATATCCTTGCCACGCCGCTGCCATACTTCCTCTCCACCGCCATCATGTACTGCGGGGCGCTGATCTTCGGCAACACGGGGGTGAACGACCCAAAAAAGATCATCTTCCTGTTCATTATGCTGTTTTTGCAGGAGACCTTCTCCACGCTGTTCAATATCCCCACGGATAACTACCCCACGTTGCAGTCCTCTTGCCCCGCGGACAGGATCAACGTCTCGCTGGCCCAGAGCTACGCGGCGGCCTACGGCGGCGATCTGGTTTCAGGCATCTATCTGCCGCTGCTCACGCTCATGACCGGCGGCACGCTGAAGCTCCAGCAGTCCCACCTGTTCGCCATTCTCTCCATCGTCACCGGCGCCATCGGCACGCTGGGCACCATGGGCGTGGCCATGAAGTGCCCCGAGCGCGTAATCCTGCAGCCCAAGCCCGCGCCGCTGACCAAGACCATGTTCTACGTGCTGAAAAACAAGTACGCCCTGCGCAACGTGGCGGCCAGCTTCGCCACCTCCTTCTGGAGCAACGGCGGCTACAGCTGGGACGTGATCACCCAGATGGAGATCCTCGGCGGCGCCTTCCACATCCTGCCCATGTACGGCTTCTATCATCTGTGCAACATCCTTTCCATCAAGTTCATCGAGCCGCTGCGCAAGCGCTTCAAGAGCTACCGGAACCTGGTCATCGCCCTGCGGGTGTGGGATTCGGTGCTGAACGTGATCCGCGTGGTGGGCGGCTGGATCGTCATCCCGAAGAAGAAATGGTGGCTCACGGGCATCGTGTTCACCTTCTGCTACGGCCTCGGCGGCCTCAACAACGCCCCGGCCACGGCCTTCGAGGGCGAGATCGGCAGAGAGATCAACGACTACACCGAGTACCTGACCGGCGAGCGCCCCGACGGCACCATGTACCTGCTGACCAACTACATCATGAAGCTGACCAAGCCCCTCAACACGCTGATGACGATCTGGGTCATCAAGTGGTCCGGCTACGACGCCACGGTGGAGGACATGAGCTACTGGGTGCAGGATTCCGTGGACGTGTACCGCAAGGTCTTCGCTCTCTACGCCGCCGGCAACTGGCTGCCCACCATCGTCAACATGATCCCGCTGTTCTTCTATGACCTTGACGGTAAGAAGAAGATCGACATGTATAAGGCGCTGAACGAGCGCCGCATGCTGATCGCCAAAGAAAATCAGGGCAAGCTGAGCGAGGATATGAGCCTGCTGATCGACCAGCTGAAAAAAGAAAATGAATAAGCGTTCAAAAACCTGCGCGGAAAGTCTGTTTCCGTGACAGGCAAAATGAAAAGGGATCCATGAGCCGTTTCGGTCACGGATCCCTTTTTGTCCGGCGCTGAGAAGGACGGTTCAGCGACGCCTTCATGCCGCGCGCCGCGGAAGAGGAGCGCAGCGATCCGCTCAAGTGCCTGTGCATCGGTGTTTTTCGATTGCCTTGACACGCACTCCTCTTGTTTTTATATCAATAAAAACAGGTTGACTGCTTTTTTTTCATAGAGCGATCCTATTGAGAAGCGCCTTACAAAAAGCGCACTTTTTGAGGTGTTGACTCTTAAAAGGATACTGCCAAATAACCGTCTGTTTTCAATTATAAACCTTTTCCCGGCAGTGCAAAGAGAGGAACAAATATGCAATGAGTAAGGAGAAAGCTACCTTCTGCCTAACTGAAAACGAAGAAGTATTTTTTTAGTGTACTCGCTTCCGTTTTTATTTATTTCGGGGAATTTCGAGAAGAAACGCTCGAACGCCTCGATAATGTCCGATGGAACCTGATTCGGTTCTCTTTTTACCGCAAATACGACCTCATCAAACGCCTTTATGTATCTCGGCTCAAGCATACAATCACGGAAGGCTTCCGCCACCGTTTCAGGGGGGAGGTGGAAAGCGCCGCAGCCAAACTCGCCAAGAATCAGAACATTGACTTCGTTTTCAATGGCGACCTCTAAAATATTCCGGATTCTTCTTTTCAACAGATATTTCAGATCGCCATTTGGAATAGTGTATCCGGCTCCGCTGAAAAATGGTGAGGCACAGGCGATGACGTCCAGACAATAAACCATCGGTTCCGGAAAATGCTTTTTTCTGTCCAGCAGGTAAGCGCTATGCATTTTTAATACTGTTACCCCAGGAGAGTATATCACCTGGTCGGTACCGATGAACATACTGTTGAACTGGTTTTCGGAACGGATCACGTTATTGTCGTCATAATATCGCGACGCGTTCTCTGAAGTCAGGGAACAATACAGATTAGAGGATTGGCACAGATACGCCTCCTGATCGTTTGCTCCTCTCAAAACACCTCCGCCGGGTTCTACGGGATTGGCATAATCCAGTATGGCTATTTTCCGCCCCTCACGAATAAAGCGTTCTGCGGCCAATAGCGTCATATTCTCTTCAAAGCTGATCCCTCCGCGGCGATCCGGTTTTTTGTCGCTGAAAAAGTGTTCCTGATAAACCTTTGTCTGTTGCACCAGACGTGCCGTAGCGTCAGCCAGCCCGCTATCACATTTACAGAAATCCAACACTTCCAGAAATTCGTCTATACGGTTTTGAATCTCCAATGTCTCCTGGATTTTGTGTTCATCCCAATCACGCCAGTTATCAACGCCTATCATCGAAAACAACTGCTCCGACGTTAATGGAAAACGACTGAAAATCAGGACGAGATATTCCAACAGACAGCACTCACTGCCATCGGAAACACTCCATGGAAACATCCACGGCGTTTCTACGGAAATCCCATGCATCGTGAAAGAATCGCCAAATGATGGATTATGCAAAAAAAACTGAACAAATGAATGATGGATCAGGCGAATTTCGATTTTCAGGAAAAGTTCGGGAAAAATAAACCCGCTGGAGTCTGCGATTCCCTCTTCCCATCTTCTTCCTTTTCGTGTCAGCTGCAGAGTATACGCATATAAGCTTTGTATCTCCGTATGATCATTCGACATATCAAATCCTCCTTGTGAAAATGAGAGAAGTGTGACTTGCATCTTGACTTGCATACTTTGCATTTAAGTCTGTGTTTTTCCGGTTTGTAACGGACGTGAAATAAAAAAGAAAAACCTTGCAACCATTGAAAACATTGGAATTGCAAGGTTTTTTTTCGTTGGCCCGCCCGAAGGGATTCGAACCCCCGATCTTCAGAATCGGAATCTGCTGCGTTATCCAGCTGCGCCACGGGCGGAAACGAGTGATATTATACATCAAAAAAACCGGTTCGTCAATAATAAAATTGATTTTCCCGCCGCTTTTACGAAAAAACTCCTGCCGCGGTACGGTTCTGTCAGAATGGGAATTGACAAACCCGCAGTTTCTGTTAAAATGAAATTATACAGAAAAAGGGGAGTGGGATGATGGCATCTGTCAAAGAGAAGCTGGCGACCATGAAAGATAACGTCGTCAACAATCCTTCGTTCACGCTGAAAGAGCAGCTGGGCTACGCGGGCGGCATGTTCGGCAACTGCATGGGGCAGGACTGCGTCTACACCTATTCCAGCAAATTCAACCGGGATTTCCAGATGATCGATTCCGGGCGGCTGAACCTGATCGAGAACGCCTATACGATCCTCGGTTTTTTCGCGCCGCCGGTGGCGGGCGCCCTGCTGGACCTGCCCACGCGGGAGGGCAAGAAGAGCGTCACCAAGTGGATTTTGCAGTTGACGCCCCTGCCCTTCGCGATTTCATCGCTGTTGATGTTCATCGTGCCATCGGGCAATCCGCTGTTCAATATGGGATGGGCGCTGGCGCTGTATATTCTGTTTTCCGTGGTGGATACCTTCTTCGACATGGCGCTGAGCACCATCTCCCTGCGGATGACCGCCAACCCCAAGGACCGCAAAAACTTCTATACCCTCTCGTCGCTGGCGTCAACGCTGGGGTCTATGCTGCCGGGCTGGCTGCTGCCCATCGTGGTGGATCGCTTCTCCGACGTGAACCAGCAGAAGTGGGCGCATTTTTTCGTGGCGCTGGTGTTCTGTGTGCTGGGCGTTTCCACCATGTGCGCCCCTTATTTCACCCTGAATGAGAAGGTGGGCAACCTGAAGGTCCATGAGACGGAGAAAATCCTCTGGAACCGTCACACCATTGCCGCCATTTTCCGCAACAAGCCCTTTATCGTGATGGAGCTGGCTATGATGTGTGAGACCGTCCGCCAGGTCACTTACGACCTGCTGCCCGACCTCTACCGGGAGACCTTCGCCGATTACGGCATGAAGGCCGTCATCGACGCCGTCAGCGGCACTCTTTCTTACGTGGGCCTGTTTTCAGTGCCCTTTGTCGGCAATAGGATATCCGCGCGCACCATGGTCATGGGCGGTCACCTCTATTCCACGTTGTTCTACGGCGCGGCGGCGCTGGTGGGAACCAATTTCAATCTGGAACGGGTGCGGAAATTCCGCTATCTCACCGGCGTGCTGATTGGCTTCTCCGGCATGCCCAACTCCGGCATGGCGGCGGGGCGAAAGATCCTGCTGGCGGATTCCACCGACTATATGGAGTGGAGTTCCGAAAAGCGATACGGCGATCCCATCCGCAGCGACGGTATGCTGCTGGCGGTGCAGAGCCTGATGGGAAAGGTCAACGCGCTGCTGCGGGTCAACATCAAAAATCTGTCGCTGAAGGCCATCGGCTACCAAAGCGGCCGGCAGGACGCGGAGGGGAAGGCCGTCCGGGTGGTGCAGAGCGACAAGACGCTGAAGGGCATTTATTTCGTCGTCACCCTTTGCGGCGTGATCGGCAACCTGCTGCCGGGTATCATCTATTCCTTCGATAATTTCACCGGCAAGAAGCGCGACGCCATCATGGAAGACCTGAACCGGATGCGTGAAGCGCGGGCGGCGACGGCGGCCGAAGCGGAGCCGGTCGAATCCTGACGCCGGCATTGACTGCGACATGATCTGTGGAGAGCGGTATGACGCTGCTCTCCGCTTTTTTTTGATAGAATATCGCTTTCTTTGTTGATTGTGCGACAGATGTATGATAAAATAACAAGCGTCGGCAAATGATGCGGCAATTCAGGATTGCCCGGGGAAGGAGATCGCCATGGCAGAAGAGAAAAAACGACGGGCGGAGGACAGGCG
Organism: uncultured Clostridia bacterium; assembly: GCA_947168785.1. Lineage (GTDB taxonomy): Bacteria > Bacillota > Clostridia > Oscillospirales > Acutalibacteraceae > RUG806. Next base: position 7,906 of record CAMVNL010000028.1, read on the forward strand.
CGTGAAGCGCACGAAGCGGATGCTGCGGGAATGCCTGTTCCGTCTGCTGGAACAAAAGCCCCTGAAGGAGATCACGGTCAAGGAACTGACCGAGGCGGCGGATGTGAACCGCTCAACCTTCTATTTTTACTATAGGGATATCAACGACATGATGATGCAGATCCAGCGGGAGATCTATACGGTCTTTGAAGCGGAGGTCATCGCCTCCGGTTCCGCCTTCAACACCGTGGAGGATTTCACCGGGTATATCGTCCGGTTTCTGTTGTTCTGCAAAGAGAATGAGACCATCTGTAAATTTGTGATCGGCAACGACCCGGACAACCACTTGACCCACCTCATCAGGGCTTCGTTGCTGGAGCATATCCCGGACTCAAAAAAGGTCTTTCCGCCGGACGACCCCAAGTGCTATCTCACCTGCATCGCCATGACCGGCGTGTGGGAGACGGTCATCCAGTGGATGTACGACGGCATGCAGGTGCCGCCGGAAGAGCTGGCCGTATTTCTCAGCAACGTGTATTTCTACGGCGGCAGAACGGTGTTGCTGGGGGACGTGGTGTGATTTTAAACAGTTTGACGCTGTGCAATTTGTGGATATTTGATACTTGCGGCGTCCCTCTTTTTTTATTATAATAAAAATGCCAGAAAGTACGTTCCGGCGGTCGTCGGCGCGGCTTCAAAGTATTGATTCGGAGGAAAAGAAATGAAAACAGGTTTTTCAAAGGTTTTATCTGTCGTTCTCTGCCTGATCCTGATGGCCGCGACGGCGTCTGTCGCGTTTGCCGCAGCGCCCGCTCTGCCGGGACAGGGAACGAAAGCGGATCCATATCAGGTTTCTGATGTAGATGGACTGTGGGAGTTGGTTGATAATACGGCTGCCTATGACGGCAAGTATATTGTGCTGACGGGTAATCTCTTTTTAAATGATGAAGTATTAGAACCTATCGGAACATTGGATTCTCCTTTCCGTGGATTCTTTGATGGACAAGGTTACAGCATCAACAAGTTTGGCGTCTCCAGTGATGAAAATGCCGGTCTGTTCGGGTATGCTGAAAATGCCTCTTTCACGAATCTGTCACTCAATTCTGCTGATCTTTCTTCATGCAATGGAGTGGTAAGTGTCGGCACGTTGGTTGGATATGCGAAAAATACCGAAATCAGCAAGGTGAAAACCAATAATTGTAAGCTTTATGCCGGGGCTGACGCCGGCGGTATTGTCGGAACCTTGATTGATGGTAATATTTTTGACTGCATAAACGGCACCTCGGTTAACCTGAATGCCGGGCCCAATGGCGGCGGTATTGTCGGCAAAGCAGAACGTTCAACCATTCTTCGCTGCATCAATACTGCTTCTGTTAATGGAAATTGGCAGAAAAACGTCGGCGGTATTGTCGGTAGCCTTTTGGGAACAGTGAGTCATTGCCTTAACAATGGTACTGTTTTCTCCTCTCCGAGTTCCCAGGATGTCAATGAGTCTTCGGGCGTGGCGGGTATTGCCGGTTTTGCAAGCGGTGAGGTTTCATTCTGCGGTAATGCAGGAAACGTCGGTTCCGGCACCAACTGCTGCGGTATCGTTGCTGCGGTTGACCAGTTGACCATCAGCGACTGTTATAACGCCGGAACGCTGTCTATCGGCAGCGGTTACGATGCGGATTCTTTCCCGATTGCGGATGCCGCAGCCGGAAATGACAATTGCGTCTATGAAGGAAATCTGAGCACGAAAGACGCGTATGCCGGGTGGGATTTCCAATCTGTTTGGTTTGAGCCCATCTCTAGCAGCAATGACCACGGCTTCCCCTATCCCATGCTTCGCGATTGCAATTTGCACTCGCTGACGGTATCGGTGTCTGCGGAGAAAGCGACCTGCACAGATGGTGTTGAGGAAATCACATATTGCATCTGTGGTCTGAAGGAATCGAAGGAGATCGCTCCGGCGCTTGGCCACAACTGGGTCGTCGTCAACGTCAAGGAAGCCAACTGCACCTATGAGGGTGAAAGGACCTATGAGTGCACCCGCTGCCATGAGGAAAAGCCCGAGAAGGATATCCTTCCTGTGGAGCCTGACAAGCACGTAGACGCGGACAACGACAATATCTGCGATCTCTGCGAAAAGACGATCAAGGAGGAAGAGGTCAAGAAGAGCTTCTTCCAGCGTGTGATCGATTTCTTCAAGCGCATCTTTGACTGGATCAGAAATCTGTTCACGAGAAATAAGGATAACTGATCTTTCCCCGTTTTTCAGGCCGGTTCTTGATCGGCCGCTGAATCAAACAAACAGAAAGCCCGCCCTTTGCCAAACGCAAACGGCGGGTCTTTTTTGTTCTTCAAGGCAAAATGCGGGATGGAACAAGCCGGGTTTGTCGTTCTCTATTTTGATCCCGCGATCATCCGTGATGCTCCTGTTTCATTCGTTTACAGCGCTGCGAAGCGGGCGGCGCCTTTGGTGACAAGGCGGCGGTACATCACCGCGTCCAGCGCGCCAAGCAGCAGGATATCCGCGCACAGCGCCAGCTCCGTGGGCATGAACTGTGACAGGCCGAACCATACGCCGGCCAGCAGCACGGTCGCCCCCATGGCGCCGAACATGGAAATGAAGACGGCCATGCCGGTTTTGATGGCCTGGTTTTCGTTTTCCCAGTCAAGGATGGGATATTTCAGGTTGCACAGCAGCCCCAGCAGCCCTTCAAACACCACGAAGAGCAGGGGCAGGGCCAGCGCGATGATCCACCGGGCAGGGGAGGCCTTTACGGCGATGCAGATCAGCACGGCGGCGACGACTGTGGCCGCGCCGGAGACCGCGCAGTGGAATTGCAGCTTGGCCCGCAGCGGGGCGGCGGGGTCCAGCGGGGCCGCCTGCAGGATCCACAGGGATTTTCCCTCCAGCGATACCGACGGCGCGGAAATATCGGTCATGGCGGCCAGCAGGCAAAGGCCCGTGACCATGACGGGGAACAGGTACCGGGCAGGCAGAATGCCGCCGTTGAAATACAGCTCGATAGCGGGCATTTTGACCAGGATCAGCACCCCGGCCGCCACCTCCATCAGCGCGCCGAAACCGGCGTTGAGCATATAACCGGAGGAGGAGAGGAAGCGGGAGGCCTCTTTTCGGAACAGCGCGGCGGAGGTCTTTCCCACGGCGGCGGGTGTTTCTTTATATTCTTTCTTTGCCGCCGTGCGAACGGTGGTGACGTTTTTGATAAAGGTGGCGCTCAGGATCAGAAAGGCCAGCGCGAAGGGAAGCAGCAGGCAGACCAGCGCCAGCAGCAGGCAGACGGGGTCGCCCTCCGCCACGGCAGCGCCGATCCAGCGCAGCACGAAGATGGGACGCAGATTTTTCGCTACGACGTCGCCGATGCGGGTGAGCTGCTCGATCCACGCGGTGGAGCGATTGATCACAAGCATGTACGCCGCCAGAAACAGCAGCGAAAAAACGGTTGTCAGCAGGCTTTTCCTGCGCACCCGGCGGGTGGCCAGCGAGATCAGAAAGCCGAACAGCGCCGCCACCGCCACCGCGAAGAAGGGCAGCACCAGCGCGATCAGCACGAAGGCTGCCGCCGTCATGGGGGTAACGGGGCACCGGACCGCCCAGGAGATCCCCGCCGCGGCGGAGACGATGAGGCCGATGAAGCTGTCCATCACCCACAGCATGAACAGCCGGGAGATCAGGATATCCCGGGGCCTGACGGGCATGGACAGCAGCAGGTCGTTGTCCTTTGCCTCATACAGCTGTGTTTTCGCGGTGAAGACCGTGCCCACGAACATCACGGCAAAGTCGATCAGGGCGTACATGGCAAAATAGACCCAGTCGATCCCCTGGGCGTGGAACGCCTCGCTCATCATCATGAAATTGCCGAAAAAGATGAAACCGAAGGAAATGGCCACGTAGGCGATCAGCACGATGAAAAGCACCGTTTTCCGGTTCTCTTTGCCGTCCTTCGTTTTGTTTTTGCCCAGATACATCTGGCGGAAGGAGGCCAGACGCACCCGCATCAATGCTTTCAACGCGCTCATTTTTCCAGTTCGAGGAACACGTCCTCCAGCGAGGCGTTCCCCTTTACCTCCTCCATGGTGCCGCTGACGACCAGCTTGCCCTGTTTGATGATGGCGACTTTGTCGCAGAGTTTTTCCGCCACCTCCAGCACGTGGGTGGAAAAGAAGATGGCGCCGCCCTTGTCGCAGTGCTCCCGCATCATCACCTTCAGGTCGTGAGCGGAGGCAGGGTCCAGCCCCACGAAGGGTTCGTCCATCATGATGAGCTGCGGGTCGTGAAGCCACGCGGCGATGACGGCCAGCTTCTGCTTCATGCCGTGGGAATAGGCGGAGATGGGCT
>CAMVNL010000029.1 GCA_947168785.1 uncultured Clostridia bacterium
CAGCTTTACTGCCTGTCGGTCTATTTCGGCAACCCCACCGGCGTTCGGCCGGTGCTGAGCAACTTCATCACCGCCGCCGCCTTCAACGACATGGATCTGACCGTCGTGCGGCGGCAGTCGGGCACCGTCTTTGACAGCGAATTTGAAAAAAAAGTGCGCGCCTTACTGCCGGGCAAGCTGACGCTGATCGACTGCTCGGAGGAGGGCCTCGCCGCCTTTGACAGCTTTATGGTGGAGGAGATCACCAACAGGAACGTGTTCCGCGACGAATACTGCCGGCAGAAGGGCATTCCCCTGACGGAGAAGGACCGCGCCAGACGCGCCATCCGCTATATCCGGGAAAATACGAAACCCTGCATGGTGCTGTTTGAAAGCTTCGCGGATTTCTGCGAGCTGAAAAAGGACGAGAACATGCAGATCGAGATCAACGCCCTGCTCTCAAAAACCAGAGGCTACAACATCTATTTCGTGGGGTGTTTTTACCCGAACGAAGGCGTCGGCCTGATGAATAATCCGCTGATGAAGTGTTACAACGAGGATGAGGTGCTGATGCTGTTCGGCGGTCAGTATGACAAGCAGAACATGACGAACCTGCCGATGGATCTGCGGAAAATAGAGCAGATCAACCCCAAATACGACCGCTTTTCCTTCAAGTACCGGGGTAATTTCCACACGCTGCTGATGCCCTGCGGCTCCATTTCGGAGGACGCGGTCGAGCCTGATGAAGCATCTATCATCTGACGAGGTGCAACGATGAATAAAATTCTGATCAAGCTTTACGTGCCCGCCGTCAACCAGACCTTTGACGTATTCGTTCCCGTGGATCTGGCCATCCGGGAGCTGATAAAAGTGCTCGTCAACGGGGTCAACGATATGCGGGACGGCACCTATATTTCCTCTCAGAAGGAGACGCTGAGCTTCAGAAAAGCCGAGGGACTGCTGAACCCCGCCCTTACGCTGGCCGATTACGGGGTTCAGAACGGCGCGGAACTGGTCATGATCTGAGGCCGTGCCGCCGTATAAGCGGGAGTTAACGATGAATACCACCATGGAAGAATTGTTCCGCGACAGCTTTGAGCAGCTCCGCCGGCTGGAAAATCGGAATCAGCAGGATATTGAGGACGCCCGCGCGTTTATCGGCGGAACGCTTCATACCCAATACGTCAAGCTGCGTGAGCTGAACGGAGAGCGGCTGAAACGGACAAAAAACGAGTTACTTGAACTGCAGCAGATCTTACAGATGCTGGAACTGTGAGACGGGCCGCGGTTTTGGTAAATATACATTATTCCGAAAGGAGATATTCTATTTATGAATGCAATTGCAATTAAGGGCAGAGCAGACGCGCAGGCGTGGGAAAACCGTTGCGAAGAGCTCAACGAGAGAACCCATCAGGCGCTGGCCACCATGGCGCAGCTGCTGCAGAGCGTAGACAGCTTCTGCAAGGGCACCCTGGCCGACGATCTGGTCGGCTTCGGCAACAGAGTGCTTGACAGCGCCGAAACGCTGCTGCAGGCCATGCAGAAGATCTTCGACGTCATCAATGAGCTGCTGAACCTGGTTTCCGGCGCGATCGAAGCGGGTGCTGAGTTCATCGGCAACATGCTCAGACCGTTTAACTGATTTGATATCTGAAAGGAGATGAACGATAATGGCAAATGATTCATTGGAACTCTTTACCAACAAAGCGGACTTTCAAAACCTGATTGACCAGATCGACGGACAGATCAACGTGCTTGAAGGCATCGCCGACGAGTACGAGGGCATGAAAAACCAGGTTTCCTCCTTCATGGAGCAGGAGGACGACAACTTCGAAGCGATGAAGGCCAACGTTCATGAGAACGTCAGAGCCGTCTATGAAGCCATCGGCGCGGCCCGCAACACAAAAAACAATCTCGAGAGCACCCTGCAGGAATTCGACGAGTTCGGCAACAGAGTTTCCAGCACCCTGGAGCAGGGCGTTGAAACCGCCAGAAGCGCCGTTACCGCTGCCATTCACGCCAGCGAGCTCGGCCTTATCTGATGGACGGCGCGTATTATATCAACGCGGCCGAACTGACTCAGCATCAGGATGGTATCACGGAGCAGAAATACTGCGCGCAGAGGCTTCAGGACAACTTTCGGAGAATAAAACAACTGTCGTCGGACGCGATCGTCGTCGATCGGGACGTTTTACGCAGGTTCCAGCATTTATCAGGGGAGTTGGACGATCTGAAGCAGTATTACGTTGAATTGAATCAGGCTTTGGAGATGATCAACGAGGACGCGCAGCATATTTCCGACAAGGTCGGTATCCTTCTTGACGACCATCTGGAATATATGTCCAAAAAGCATTTAGCAGAATAACCCCTCGGCGGACTGACGCAGGCATGCATCAGTCCGCTGCTTTTTTGGTTCATCGCGGATCATTGCGGGATTGGGATTCAAATAAGTGTGCGGTTATGTGATTTTCGGTAGCGCGGCACCTCAGTGCCGCTCATGACATAAACAATCTTTTTTTATCAACCGGAAAAGAAGGTATTGTCTGAACAAAACGGATCAACGGATTTTTCATGTTGCTGAATGTAGCTTTGGTAAATAGCGGCACTGAGGTGCCGCGCTACCGGGGAATTTCATTGCTTCGGCAAATTCTAATTGCTGTATCCCACAATTTCCCGTGATGAACCGTTTTTTTGAGGCGCTTGGCAGACAACCGTAGGGGGGAGGCCTCCTGAAAAAACGCGATGATCCAAAAAGAACCCGCCTGCCGGTTGTCCGGCGGGCGGGTCGTCGCTTTTTTAGAAGAAGAAAAGCCTGTTTTATCGTGAGGTCGCCTCCGTCATGGGCGGCTCGGTTTCGGGAACCGAATCCGGCGTAAGGCTGTCGGCGCCGCCGTCAATGGGGGCGGTATCCGGCTCCGGTGTGGTGTAGGCCACGGCAGTCTCCGGTTCTTCTGACGGCTTATAGGCAGGGGAGGTCATCACCGCTTCGCCGCCGTTATATACCACGGGTTCTTCGGCGGTCATGGATTCCCAGTCGGTATCGCCGAGCTCGAAGTGCTCCCGGTAGAGGTTTTCAAAGTAGTCCGCAAAGCTTTCCTTGTACAGCAGCTCGCCGGAAGCCATGTCGAAGGAGGCAAAGTACGGCATGCCGCTGATGGTGTAGACCGTGTCGCCGATATACAGCGCCCGGTCGCAGTTGCACCAGTAGGGCTCTTCCTCGTTGATCAGGTAGCGCTTCTGCTCCACCAGCTTGCCGTCCTTTACCGCCACGCGCACCGCGCCGGTCTGGTTGCTGAAGCCGGAATAATAGACGCTGCCGTCGTCCTCATAGTAGTTGGAATACATCTCAAGGGGGATCAGGAAGGAGCCGTCGGCCTTGACGGTGACAAATGCCTTGTATTCCGAAGTCAGCCAGGCGTTTTCAAAGATGATATTGTCGATCTCCGCAGGGGCGGTGGGGTCGCTCACGTCGAAAAGGCTGATCTTGGCGGATCCGTCGATGCCGTCCTCCGTGCCGCCGGAGCCGATGCCGATCAAAAGGCCTTCGCCCGCCGGATGCAGGTAGGAGGAGAAGCCGGGCAGCTTCACCTCGCCCTTGATTTCCGGCTTGGTGGGGTCGGACAGGTCGATGACGAACAGGGGGTCCGTCTGCACGAAGGTGACAACGTAGGCCGTATCGCCCATGAAGCGGACGCTCTTGATGATCTCCCCGGGGGCGATGCCGGTCAGCTCGCCCACCTGCTCCATCTGCTCATTCAGCACGTAGACCACGTTTTCGTCGTTCTTCGTGGCCGCCAGCCGCAGATAGCCGTTGTAAGCGTCCAGCGACCAGCTGTTCAGCAGATAGCCCTCCACCGTGCCTTTGGCCTTAAAGGCGGGCTTGTCGGCGGTGATGTCGAAGGAGAGCACCGTGGTTTTCGTCTCCTCCGCAGCGCCGGGGGCGACGGCGCGCCAGACCATGTCGGTGAAAGCGGTGTTCCAGTTGTATTCGTTGTTGTAGATATACAGGGTGTCGGCGGTGCAGTAGACCTCGCACCCGCCGCCGAAGAGTACGGCGGTTTCCGGCGAGCGGTCCAGGTCGGACAGGTCCGCCTTGGTCACCACCACGTAGGAATCCGGCTTGGCGGTGTTCACCACGGCGATATCCGCCGCTTCAACCAGACACTTTTCCCCGTCCGCCCGGGCGTAGGTGCCGGGGATCACGTTCTCCACCGTATAGGTTTCGGCATTTTCATTGATGTAGTAATCGGAGACGGTCAGCAGGCTGTCGCCCACCACTCGGCTGGAAAGATAGGTGCCGTCCTGCCAGTATTCCCGGATCAGCTCCGGGGCGGCCCGGTCGGAAATGTCGTAGACCAGCGTGCCGCAGAGATTTTTGTTGAGCCGCCAGTCCTCTTCGTAAGTCCAAAGGGTGGTCAGTGCGTAAAGCCGGTCGCCGGCAACGTAAAACTCCAGCAGATTGGCGTTGCCGTAGCGGGGATCGCGGCCCTGCAGCACGTCGTACTGACAGTCGATGGTCCCGGTCAGGGTCAGCGTGCCGTTGGCTTCCGCCTTGAACAGGCCGATGATGCTGTTGAAGGAGGCCACGTAGAGATACTTTCCGTCGGTCTTCACCCGGTCGGCCTCGCCGATGCCCTCCACGCGGGTGTTGGTGTCGGCGAAGTCCACGCCGTCGTCGGTGGCCGCGGCGGAGGAGGTGACAGAGGCGGTTTCTACTGCTCTTTCGTTGTCGGCGGCGGGTTCGGCGGGGGCCGCCGCGGCGTTCTGTTCGGGGGCGCCTGCCGCCATAGTGGCGGATTCCTCAACAGCGCCGCCGGCGGAAACGCCGTTGAAAGCCGCGCTTCCCTCGGACATCTCCGGCACGGCGAAATCCGCGTCGGCCGACTTGGAAAAGCCGTAAAGCCGCACGTTCTTTTTCGCCGCCTCGGCCTGCTTGTACTTGGCGTAGTCCTTCACGATGGAGACGATGTCGTCGTAGCTCTCGGCGTAGGCGAGGCCGTTGTCCTCCGTCACGGGGAGCTGCTTGGGCGCGTAGACACCGTAATCCAGCGCGGTGAAAATGCCCAGCGCAAGGCAGGCCGCCGCGGCGAGCCCCACGAACCGGCGGATGATCACCTTTTTGTTGCGCTTCTGTTTTTTGCCGGAGACCAGGTCCGCGATGCTGTCCTCCTTCAGGCTGTCGGGCAGGCGGATGCGCTCCTCGTTGGTCTCGATATTGGCCCGCAGGAACGCCGCGTCCCGTTCGATATTGTCATAGTTTTTCATGTTCGGCACCCTCTCAGTTTTCAAGCTCGGCTCTGATTTTATGTAAGGAACGGGAAAGACGTGAACGGACCGTGTTGGCCTTGATCCCGGTGATTTCCGCGATCTCTTTGGAGCTGTATCCCTCCAGCACGGAGAGCAGCACGATCTGCCTGTCGTCGTCCGGCAGCGCGTCCAGCAGCTCCGCCAGTTCAAAGCGCAGCACGTGGTCGTTCCCGGTGGGCTCGGCAAGGGTGGGGAAGTCGTCGGTGAGATCCTCCGGGCGGCTCGACCGCTTCAGCAGATACTTTTTGCACTCGTTGGAAAGGATCTTGAAAAACCACGACCGGAAGGATTCCGGTTTTTTCAGGTACCGGATGTTTTTGTAGGCGGACAGCGCCGCGTCCTGCACGGCGTCCTCCGCGTCCGCCTCCCGGTGGAGGTAGTACAGCGCGAAGCGGTACAGCTCATGGGAAAGCGAGGCGTACAGCCGCCCAAAAGCGGCGGCGTCGCCTTTTTTCGCCTCTTTGATCAGGTTTTTCATCAGCAATTCGTTCATATCATTCCCCGTCCTTGCACACATAAGAGTGTTGAAAACAAGAAAGTGTTGCGAAAAATCATCATAATGTTGACTTTTTTCTGAAAAGCGGGTATCCTATAAGTAAAGAATGTAAAGAAATTCAAGGAGTTGTTATCGATGGAAGTAGCGAAGATCTCAAGCAAAGGGCAGATCACGATCCCGATTTCCGTCCGGGAGGCGCTGAAGCTGAAGACCGGCGACAAAATCGTCATCCAGGAGGAAAACGGAAGGTTCTATTTCGACAACGCCGCGCTGGTGGCCTTTTCCAGAGTGGAGCAGGCGTTTGCCGGGGCGGCGGAAGAGGCCGGTTTTTCATCGGAAGAAGAAATGCAGGCGTATATGAAAGAGATCCGCAAGGACGTGCGAGGGTATTGAACCATGAAAATCATGCTGGATACCAACATCCTGGTTTCGGCGATCTTCTTTCCGTCCGATCAGACGAGAGCGCTTGTGAAAACGATAGCCGCCGGGCATCAGATCCTGTTGTGCGATTACGTGATCGATGAACTGCGGCTGGTGGTGGAACGAAAATTCCCGGCCAGGAAAGAAGCGTTGGAGCAGTTTTTTGTGGAGCTGCCCTTCTCTTTGGTCCACACGCCGAAGATCCTTCCCGTCGGGAAATATCCATCCGTCAGAGACGGAAAAGATACGCCGATCCTTGCGACGGCTATCATGGAAGACGTCGATCTCTTTATTACCGGAGATAAGGATTTTCTTGTGCTGGAAACGGAAACTCCGAAAATGATGACAATGAAAGATTTTCTGGAACAATATCAATAATATTTTTCATACCGAAATCACCCGACAAGTCGGGCGATTTCGGAGGATTGACTGGGCAATCAGGCGGGACCTTTATCTGGATCAATTGATTACAAAAAGGAAAAGCGGCAGCAGGAGATCAAACCGCTGATGAAAAGCGGGGATTTCTTCAAAAAGATCGTCGTCGTCGGCAGTCAGAAAGCCAGAAAGGATGAAAACGGGATCCAGTACGTGGGGGGCGTTCCCTTTTTGCTGGATGAAAACAGTCTGAACGGCTGAAACGTCGATCGGATTACGGCTTTTCAGAACGGGTTTCGATGTGTTTTTTCAATACAAGGTTGATATATTGTGACAAAGAGCGGTCGTCTTCTTCCGCTCTTTCTTTTATTTTTGCCAGAACATCGCTGTCTACGGTGATGCTGATTTTTTCTTTTAACGGTTTCATGTTGGCATACCTCCTGACGCGAATTATACAATAATATGCGATATAATATTGACAAATCGCATAAAGTAGGATAAAATAACACCAATCAAAAGCACTGCGGGAGGAAAACAGATGAATTTAATCGAAGAATTGTTTTACGGTAACATATGTCCCTCGGAACAGGGCTATCGTGACAACCCGGAAATCTATCAATTGGGACAAGAGCTGGTTGCGTTGGAGGAAACGCTTGTCAAGACTTTTTCCGACGAGCAAAAAAGGATGTATGAAGATTTTATGAGCAAAGAGATGACCCGGAACAGTATAGAAATAAAGGATAAATTTGTTTACGGTTTTCAGCTTGGCGTGCAGTTGCTGCTGGACGCCTCGCAAGCCATAAAAATATAAAAACAGCCTGACGTCGATGAAAAGCAGACGTCAGGCCAATTCATTTTTATCACGCGAACACGGTTCGCATATCACGCTTCGCGGCGCGGAGCATATCACTTGCGCCGGCAAATATCACTTTTGCGAAGCAAACATATCACGGCAAACGAAGCGGCTATGCCGCGCGTTTGCTCACACCCACCACATGGCGCCGGTGTCTTCGGTGATGAGCACGTCCTTCAGGAGGTTCACCGCCTTGGTCAGGCCCTCGTTCTGGCTCATGAGGCTGTCCTCGTGCTCGATGGAAAGCACGTGGTCGTAGCCCACCAGCCGCAGGTTGCTGACGATGTCCTTCCAGTAGAGGGCGTCGTTGCCGTAGCCAACGGAGCGGAAGATCCACGAGCGGTGGATCTCGTCCGCGTAGGGCTTGGTATCCAGCACGCCGGTGCGGGCGATGTTGTACTTGTCAAGGCGCGTATCCTTGGCGTGGACGTGGAAGATGGCGTCGCCCAGCGCCCGGATGACCGCCACGGGTTCCATGCCCTGCCAGATCAGGTGGCTGGGGTCGAAGTTGGCGCCGATCTCGGGGCCGACGGCCTCCCGCAGGCGCAGCAGGGTATCGGTGTTATAGACGCAGAAGCCCGGATGCAGCTCCAGGCCGATCTTGTTGACGCCGTGGGCCTTGGCGAAGGCGACAAGGTCCTTCCAGTAGGGGATCAGCACTTCGTTCCACTGCCAGTCGAGGATCTCCAGAAAGTCGTTGGGCCAGGGGCAGGTGACCCAGTTGGGATACTTGGCGCCCTCGTGGTCGCCGGGGCAGCCGGAAAAGGTGTTGATCTGGTCCAGTCCCATTTTTTCCGCCAGCAGGATGGTGTTGCGGATGGTCTTGTCCGCGGCGGCCGCCTCTTCCTTGTTGGGGTGGACGGGGTTGGAATGGCAGCTGAGGGCGGAAACGCCCACGTTGTATTTCTTGAGCAGGGCGGTGAATTCGTTGAATTTCGCCTCGTCGTGCAGCAGGATCTCCGGGTTCGCGTGGGCGTTGCCGGGATAGCCGCCGCAGCCGATCTCCACCATCTCGATGCCGAGGGAGGTGAAATATTTGAGGGCTTCTTCCAGCGAAAGATTGCTGAGTAAGGTGGTAAATACGCCGAGTTTCATATGATAATTCTCCTTGGTGTGATATGGGTAGCGCGGCACCTCAGTGCCGCTGTTTGCGAATGTAATTAATTGAAAGGGTACGGCTGATGCGTTTTTTCGGAAACGCCGCAATGGCGGGGAAGCCCCCGAAGGTTGTCTGCGTCAGGAGCGGCACTGAGGTGCCGCGCTACGGGCAGACGTTGAATCGGAACTGCGTTGCAACGCTGCAAGGCAGCCATTCAATCGGAACTGCGTTGCAACGCTGCAAGGCAGCGTGCTACGTTTTTATTTTGCGTTGGCTTCCAGCCACTTCATGCTTCTGGCCACGTCGGAAAGGCCGTCCGGCACGGGGTCGTCGTTTTCGAGGATCAGCCACTCGATGCCGCTGTCCTTGGCGGCCTTCACCACGGTGGCCAGGTCGTTGTTGCCCTCGCCCAGCGCCTTGGGGGTGCCGTCGATCCCGTCCTTGATGTGCAGGTGCACGATGCGGTCCTTGTTCTCCGTAATCAGCTTGTAATTGTCCTGACCGGCGTGGAAGCTCCAGTAGGTGTCTACCTGCATGTGGCAGGCGGCCTTCAGGCGGTCAAAGATCGTGCCGGGCTTCGTGGCGAACAGGGGCTCCTGAAATTCCTGGGTGTGGTTGTGGAAATAGACGGCGATCCCGTCTTTGGCCGCTCTCTCGTCCGCCTTGCCCATCACGTCGATCACGTGCTCCAGCGCTTCCTCCGTTTTGGTGTCCGCGCCGCCGATGCCCGCGGTCTTCGCGCCGAGGGTCTTGACAAAGGCCAGGGTCTCTTCCAGCTTGTCGGCCTCAAAATCGCCCAGGCCCATGTGCATGCCAACGCAGGTAAGGCCCAGCTCGTCCAGCTTCGCCTTCAGCGTGGGGGCGTCCAGTCCGTAGAAGCCGGCGAACTCCACGCCGTCAAAGCCCAGTTTTTTCACTTCTTCCAATATGTGCAGCAGGTCGTCGCCGGTTTTGATATGGTCCCGCAGGGAATAGAGCTGTACTCCGAATTTCATGTCGATATCCTCCTGTCTCAGTCGTCAAAATAGACGGGCTTTCCGGTCTTGGCGGAGGTGTAGATGGCCTCCAGGATACGGGTCACGCAAAGGGCTTGCTCCGGCAGCACGCAGGGGTCGTGGTCGTTGACGATGGCGTCGATCCACTGCTGCATGTCGCGCACGGAGGCTTTTTCGCTCTTGCCGGCGTAGAAGGCCACGCCGCCCGCGTCAAGGTTCACCTTTTCGGCCACCTGACGGTTGTGCTTCACGGAGTTGAACCACAGGCCGTCCACGGTGTCCACGCCCGCCTTGGTGCCGCAGAGGGTGTAGGTGGCCTCTCTCGGGTGACGGTCGTTCAGCGCCCAGCTGGATTCCAGCTCCACCACCGCGCCGTTTTCCATCACGATGTAGCCGAAGGCCGCGTCCTCCACGGTGAACTCCTTGGGATCCCAGTCGCCCCAGGCGTTGGCGGTCTCCTTGTCCTCCGCCAGCTTGCGGAAGGTGTTGCCCACCACCATCTTGGGCTTGTAGTTGTTCATCATCCAAAGGGTCAGGTCCAGCGCGTGGGTGCCGATGTCGATCAGCGGACCGCCGCCCTGTTCGTATTCGTTCAGGAACACGCCCCAGGTGGGCACGGCCCTGCGGCGGATGGCGTGGGCCTTGGCGAAGTAGACCTCGCCCAGATCGCCCGCCTCGCAGGCGGCCTTCACGTACAGGTTCTCGTTGTTCTGGCGGTTCTGATAGCCGATGGTCAGCTTCTTGCCGGTGCGCTTGGCCGCTTCCAGCATCTTCTTGGCGTCCTCATAGGTCTTGGCCATGGGCTTTTCGCACATCACGTGCTTGCCGGCTTCCAGCGCGTCCACGGTGATAAAGCCGTGGCTGCGGTTGGGGGTGCACACGTGGCACACGTCGATGGTCTCGTCCTTCAGCAGCTCCTTGTAATCGGTGTAGACCTTGGCGTCCTCGGTGCCGAACTTCTCGGCCGCCTTCACGGCCCGCTCCTCGATGATGTCGCAGAAGGCCACCATCTCCACGTTGCCCAGCTCTTTGAGGGACGGCATGTGTTTGCCGTTGGCGATGCCGCCGCAGCCGATGATGCCGATGCGTAATTTTTTGTCCATTTTTCTTCCTCCCGGAAATTATCGGAAACGTCTCCGCCTCCGTTATTACTTTTATTATAACAATCGTAATAAAATATGCAAGAAGTATTTTTGTTTTTGGCGAATATCCCCATTTTGTCACGGCTTTTCCGTAAAACGCGCGACGAAAAAGGGGGCTCCGTTCTTTACTTTTCATTTTGGCTGTGATATGATGAAAATATCCGAAAAGAAACAAACGGAGGGATTCGCATGAAATACCGGACGGTTTATCGCCTGCTTGCCTGTTTTCTGGCGGCGGTCCTGTGTGTGACAGGCCTTCCGCTGACCTCTCGCGTCAGCGCGGCGGGCCTTGATTTTGAGGTGGAGCCCTGGTTTATGCTGGATGAGGACACCCATCACGGCGTCACGGAGATCCCCGTCGGGAAGGCCTTCGCCATTTCCGTCTGGGCGGGCGATCCGGACGACGTGCGGACCATCTCGCTGGTTTCCGTTGACGGCGCGCGGGAATACGTGCTGTACGACAACGGCGCGGTCAACTACAACGGCTATATCGCCGATCCGGAGGAAGGCCCCGGCTGGATGCGGGGCTTCCTGTCCGCCGGCTTCCGTCCCGGGGACTACTATACGAAGATCGTCACCGCCTCCGGCGAGGGCGTCAGCAAGGATACCGTGGCTTTCGTCAACGACGGCAGCTACGTCACCCCGCCGGTGCTGACCACCGACGGCCTGCCGGAAGGGAAGGAGGGCGGCGCCTATTCCTTTACCCTGAAAGCGACGCCCGCCTACGACGGCAAGCTCACCTGGTCCATCGCCTCCGGCGACTTTCCCGCGGGGCTGAAGCTGGATCAAAACACCGGCAGGATCTCCGGCACGCCGACGACCTCCGGGTTCTATCTGTTTGACGTGACCGTGGAGGAGGAGAACGGCGGGTCCCGGACCGAGACGCTGTCCCTTTACGTCAAGGGGGACGTCTATTATACCGTCGACTTCCGGCTGAACGGCGGCAAAGGCGTTTCCGGCGTCAGCTACGACGACCGGAAGATCAAGGAGGGCGACTCCCTGATCCTGCCTGCCGGTCCGAAAAAAGGAGGCTGCGCCTTCGTGGGATGGCAGTCCGGCGACGAGGTGTATCCGGCCGGCGCTTCCCTGAAACCGTCGGGCAGAATGACCTTTATCGCCCTGTTCGCCGCCCGGGACCCCATGCAGGTGACGCTGCCCAAGGGCTTTGCCGGGGCCGTCGGCTCCCTCTGGCTGGAGGGCGTGGACGCGGACGGCGTGACCGCCTCTCTCTGGAACGATTTCGCGGGGGCCCCCTCGGTTCCCTCGATTGCCGTCGACGCCCGCCGCCTTGCGGGGCGTAC